>JBASJP010000046.1:0-2051 GCA_049655345.1 Moraxellaceae bacterium | reverse complement strand
TCCTATGTACATGACATCAACTGCGGCAGCAGCAAGGTGGTGATTCTGGATGCACAGAATATCGAGGGCGAGCCACAGGCGGTGATCGAGCTGCCCGTGCGTGTACCGCTGGGTTTTCATGGCAACTGGATTGCGACAGCCCGATGAAAACCGGGCACCCCGTCAGGTGCCCTGTTCCCATACCGCAAGCTGCCGTCCAAAAGCCGCCGCCTGGATCAGGACGGCCTGCACAATATCGCTGGTACCTGCCATTTCCTCGTCAAGCTGGCCATCCAGAATAAGCTGGCTGAGCCCGTGCACCAGACACCAGGAGTGAATGGCAGGAATCGTGACCGCATCACTTTCCGGATCAAGCTTGAGTGCAGCCGCCACACCCTGGCGCAAGCCGTCATAGGCCAGCAGCCCTGACTCCTTCATTTCATCGCTGTGACTGCCAACCTTGAAGTGGCTGAACATCAGGCGGAACAGCGCCGGATGCTGTCGTGCAAAATCGACATAGGCGCAGCCACTGCGCATGAACATCTCGACAGGATGCACGCACGACATGGCGGCCTGTTTTTGTGCGTCAGCCAGCATCCGGTAGCCCTGCGATGCCATGGCGGCCAGCAGGGCTTCCTTGCTGTCAAAATGACGATACGTGGCATTGGGCGACACACCCACCTGCCGTGCCAGCTCGCGCATGCTGATGTCGGCACTGTCTTGTGTGGCCAGCAGGGCAAGGCCTGCCGCCACCAGCGCCTCACGCAGATTGCCGTGGTGATAGTCTCCGGCTGCTTTTGCCGTACCCGATGTTGACATTGTGAACATTCTCGGCGAACCTGATGTTTACATCATACACATTCAGACGGCCTAGGTATTCAGGGACTAGGGTATTCAGGGATAGCGGGAGATCACAGGAGTGGGCACACGGTTTTTCATTGGCATCATGATGATGCTGGCGGCGTCCGCCGGTCAGGCGCAGATGCTCTGCGTGTTTGACATCGCCGGTGCCCAGGGGCCGGTCATGAGCAGCCTGAGAGAATACACGCTGAGTGCCCGTCACTGGGGAGCCTCCCTCTCGCTGCGTCCCTACACCGACGAACGTGTCGCCGCCGAAGACTTCAAGGCCGGCCAATGCGACGGCGTCCTGCTCAGTGGTGTGCGCGCCCGGCAGTTCAATGCCTTCTCGGGCAGCATCGATTCCGTCGGCGCCCTGCCCGACTATCCCTCCCTGAAAATGCTGATACACACACTGGCCCGCCCGGAAGCATCCGCACTGATGAGCAGCGGCGCCTATGAAACAGCCGGCATCCTGCCGCTGGGCGCTGCGTATCTTTTCATCCGGGATCGCCGCATCGACAACGTAGCAAAGATGGCCGGGAAACGGCTGGCCGTGCTGGAACATGATCGCGCCCAGATACGCATGGCCGAACGTATTGGTGCGCAAGCCGTCACCGCCGACATTTCCACGTTTGCCGGAAAATTCAACAATGGTGTGGTGGATGTCGCCGTGGCACCGGGCGTGGCCTACATGCCGCTGGAAATGTACAAGGGCGTGGGCACCAAAGGCGTTGTCGTCAAACTGCCTGTTGCCCAGCTGACGCTCCAGCTGATCCTGCGCAAGACCGCCTTTCCCGAAAAATTTGGCCAGCAGTCACGAGCTTATTTTCATACGCAGTTTGATACGACCCTTGCGGCCATTCGCGAGGCGGAAGACAGCATCCTCTATTTTTTCCCGCCACCGGATGGCGACCATGAAAAATACCGCGACATGATGCGCGAAGCGCGGATTACGCTTACCGCCGAGGGCATTTATGACCGCCGCATGATGGCGCTGATGAAAAAGGTACGCTGCAAGCAGGACTCGGCACATGCCGAATGCAGCGACGGGAGGGAGTGACATGGCATCATGGCTGACCACGTTCCTTGCCTGCCTGCTGGTACACAGCGGTAGTGCACTGGCGGCATCCTCATCACAACCATCGCCACAACCATCATCATCACCCGCAGCAGCGGATCGCCAGTCCGGCGAGCAGCTGCTGCAACGCTATTTTACTGCACTCCAAAAGCAC
>JBASJP010000045.1:0-1503 GCA_049655345.1 Moraxellaceae bacterium | reverse complement strand
GTGTTGGTCTGGCGCACAGCCTGATTGCCTATGAAGCGTCGCTGAAAGGGATCGGCAAGCTGGAACTGAATGCGGATCGACTGGCAGCCGACCTGGACAATGCCTGGGAAGTGCTGGCCGAGCCGGTGCAGACCGTGATGCGCCGCTACGGCATAGAGAAGCCGTATGAAAAACTGAAGGCGCTCACGCGTGGCAAGGCTATCGACAAGGAAACCATTCAGGCCTTTGTGGAAACCCTGGATATTCCTGAAGAGGCCAAAGCCGGTCTGCGTGCAATGACGCCGGCCAGTTACACCGGTAATGCGGCTGAGCAGGCAAAAAAGATTTAAGCCAAACGGCTCTGGTTGGACAATAAACGGCGGTGGATAACCGCCGTTTTTCTTGCTGAACATTCTGGGACAAAGTGATGAATCCGGATACTCCCCTGCCCCATCTTGGTGGTCTTACCGCCACTGAGTTTTTACGTGACTACTGGCAGAAAAAGCCGTTGCTGGTGCGCAATGCGTTCCCTGAACTGGCCTATCGCCTGTCGCCGGAAGACCTGATGGAGCTGGCACAGGAAGACAGTGTCGAAGCCCGCATCGTACTGGAGAAAGGCAAGACGCCGTGGGAGTTGCAGCTGGGGCCATTCACGGAGAAATTCTTCAAGAAACTGCCGAAAAGCCACTGGACGTTGCTGGTGCAGGCGGTTGATCACTACCTGCCTGAACTGGCCGACTATCTGGAGCACTTTTCGTTTGTGCCGAACTGGCGTATCGACGACATCATGGTGTCGTTTGCCACAGATGGTGGCTCGGTCGGCCCCCATTACGACCAGTACGATGTTTTCCTGCTACAGGGCATTGGTCAGCGACGCTGGCAGCTGGGACAGTTCTGTGATGAAAACACCCCTCGTGTCGACGGCACGCGGTTGCGCATCATTAAGGACATGGATGTCACGTTTGACGAGATCGTGAATCCTGGTGATCTCCTTTATGTGCCGCCCGGTATGGCGCATAACGGTGTTGCGCAGAATGAGTGCATGACCTACTCCATCGGCTTCAGGGCCCCTGCCCTGGCGCATCTGCTGGATCGCGTGGCTGACGGTGTGCTGGAGGCCAGTGGCAGCCGCGGCCTGGTGACTGATCCGCAGCGTGAGCCTGCGCTGCACCCGGGTGCCCTGACCGATGCCGATCTCGATCGCTTGCGTACGCAGTTGCTGGGTCTGCTGGAGGATCGTGATGCATTACGCGCCGCCCTTGCACCCTTTCTGTCGGAGGCCAAGTACGACGATTATGAACCTGAAGGTCAGGAAGCGACGCCAGAGGAAATCACGGCGGCCCTTGCTGCCGGTGCCCTGCTGCGTCGCGACCCGGCTTCGCGCTGCCTTTACACCGTACGTGACGGCCTGCCGGACCAGCTCTATGTAAACGGCCAGCTCATCGGGTTTCCTGCGCACCTTGCTGTGCTGGTACAAATGCTCGCTGATCAGCGTTGCCTGACCGCTGAGGACCTGGCGCCGTG
>JBASJP010000044.1:0-1665 GCA_049655345.1 Moraxellaceae bacterium | reverse complement strand
GGATCACGCTGGCCATTTCCGGGTCTCTCCGTGACTGTACTGCATGTCATCAATAGTCAATTTTAAGACATCTATAGTCAATAAATATTGACAAGCTGCCGAAATAATAACCACATCAGAAGCCCGGTATCTGCCAGGCGACGCACAACAACCCGAATAGCCATAACAACGGTCATTACAACAACAGGGGAGCTGCCATGAGCCTCATCGACATGATCACCAACGTCTGGACCCAAAGCGGGATGGCCGAGCTCTGGGCCACCGTTGCGCCATGGCTGGCACTGGACGAACGTCAGCTGATTTTCATGATTGCCACGCCGTTCTTTATTGGTGTGGCCGTGTGGGAATACCTGCGCATCCGGAACAATCCCGTGCTGATGGACACCGGTGAGGCCGTGCGCAATTTCATGCTGGGTGCCGGCTACCAGATCACCGAACTGCTGTTTGCCGGCATCATCGCCTTTCCGGTGTATGCGCTGGCCTATCACTATCGCCTGCTCGACATCGAGCTGAACTGGGCCACCGGCGCCCTGCTCTGGGTGCTGACCGACTTTGTGTTCTACTGGTTTCACCGCGCGTCGCATCGTGTGCGCTGGTTGTGGTGTGCGCACGTTACCCATCACTCCTCAGAGCGCATGAATTTCTCGACCGCCATGCGCCAGAATGCCACCAACATTTTCAATGGCGGCTGGCTGTTCTACGTGCCACTGGCATTCATCGGCTTTAATCCGGTATGGATTGGTGTGAGCTTTGCACTGTCACTGGTGTACCAGTTCTTCATTCACACCACGCTGGTCACCAAGCTGCACCCGGCCATCGAATTCATTTTCAATACACCCAACCATCACCGTGTGCACCATGCCAGCAACACCGGCTACATCGACACCAACTATGGTGGTGTGTTCATCATTTTTGACCGCCTCTTTGGCACCTTCGTCGAAGAAAAGGCTGCCGAACCGATCCGTTACGGCATTACCCGCCCCGTGCACTCAAACAACCTGATCGTCAGCTGGACGCATGAATACGTGGACATGTTCCGTGACATGGGCAAGCCCGGCGGACTGCTGGCACGACTGAAACACTTGTGGATGCCGCCGGAGTGGCAGCGCAAGACGGAAACAACAGCATCCCGTGAACAGCAGGCACGTCAGGCAGGCGCCTGATCACAAAAAAGCCCCCGGTTTTCTCCAGCGACAGGAGAAAACCGGGGGCTTTTTCATTGCCCGATACGCCGTATCACACCGGATATTTTCGTGTGAATACCCACGTATCGCCATTTGAAAGCACAGCGTTATAGCTGTAGCCGTCTGCATCAAAACCCTTGAGCTGTTCGGGATCGGCCAGCCGGTTGCGAATGACATGCGATGCCATCAGGCCGCGGGCGCGCTTGGCATAAAAACTCACCATCTTGAACGTGCCGTCTTTTTCCTCACGGAATTGCGGCGTGATGACACGGGCCTTAAGGCTTTTGGTCAGTGCCGCCTTGTTGTATTCCTCAGACGCCAGATTGACCAGAATGTCGTCACCCTGCGCTGCCAGTGCCGCATTCACCGCCCTGGCAATGGTGTCACCCCAGAAGGCATAAAGCGTGTTGCCCTTCGGGTTCTTCAGCGAGGTTCCCATTTCCAGGCGATAGGGCTGCAGGCGATCAAGCGGACGCAGCAG
>JBASJP010000043.1:0-2793 GCA_049655345.1 Moraxellaceae bacterium | reverse complement strand
CCCTGGGCCAGCATGGCATCCGCCACTTTCACAAAGCCGGCAATGTTGGCGCCGGCCACGTAATCAATGTTTTCCCCCTTTTTGCCGTGACGCAGACAGGACTGGTGAATGCCGGCCATGATGGTGTGCAGGCGAATGTCGACTTCGCTGGCCGTCCATTGCTGCCGCGTGGAGTTCTGGATCATCTCGAATCCGCTGCAGGCGACGCCGCCGGCATTGGAGGCCTTGCCTGGCGCATAGAGAATGCCGGCCTTCTGGAAGGCGTGGACGGCGGCGAGGGTTGAGGGCATGTTGGCCCCTTCGGCAACACAAAAGCAGCCGTTTTCCAGCAATTGCCGGGCATCTTCCTCATCCAGTTCATTCTGTGTGGCGCAGGGCAGGGCAATGTCGCAGGCGTGCTGCCATGGTCTTTTGCCTTCATGGAAGTCCAGCCCGAACAGCTCTGCCAGTTCACTGAGGCGTCCGCGCCGTTCGTTCTTGAGATTCATCAGGGCCTGCCATTGCTGACCGGTAAAACCGGCGGCGTTGTGCAGGGTCCCGCCAGAGTCGGAGAAGGTCACTACCTTGCCGCCCAGTTCCATCATCTTCTGTGCTGCATATTGTGCAACGTTGCCGGAGCCGGAAATTGCGACGCGCAGGCCATCAAGCTTGAGCTCCCGTGTTTTCAGCATTTCCTGCACAAAATAGACAAGCCCGTAGCCGGTGGCTTCCGGGCGCATCAGGCTGCCGCCAAAGCTGGGCCGCTTGCCGGTGAAGGTTCCCGTCACTTCATTGGCCAGCTTGCGGTACATGCCATACATATAGCCGACTTCACGGCTGCCCACGCCAAGGTCTCCGGCCGGCACATCCAGGTCGGGGCCGATGTGGCGGTAAAGCTCGGTCATCAATGCCTGACAAAAACGCATGACCTCGTTGTCGCTGCGGCCCTTGGGGTCAAAGTCGGAGCCGCCCTTGCCGCCACCCATGGGCAGTGTGGTCAGTGCATTCTTGAAGGTTTGTTCAAAAGCGAGGAACTTGAGGACGCTCAGGTTTACCGAGGGGTGAAAGCGCATGCCGCCCTTGTAGGGACCGATGGCGCTGTTCATCTGGACGCGGTAGCCGCGATTCACCTGTACCGTGCCGCTGTCATCCACCCAGGCAATGCGGAACTGGATGACGCGCTCCGGCTCCAGCAGGCGCTCCAGCAGACCCTGTTTCATATACGCAGGATTTGCCTGCAGGAACGGCCACAGGCTTTCCAGCACCTCTTCCACCGCCTGATGAAACTCGGGCTGGTGAGGGTCGCGCTGGCGGATGCGATCCATCAAGGGGGTAAACGAGCTATCCATTGTTTTCTGCCTTGCATGAACGTGGGTCAGGCTGACGGAGGGCGTGCAGCACGTGCTGTCTGCCCGATATCATACCAGCAACCGGCGGCATGCCTCATCTGGCGGCATTAGGCCTTGCCACTCAGGCAGCCGCTCGGCAGACTCCGGTCATTGCGTTTGTCATGCGCTTGTACTGAGGTTGGCATGTCCACTACGGGTTCTACTGCCTTGCCGGAGATTCGCACGGTTACCGCACAGTTTTTTCTGCCGCTGCTGCATGCCGTGGAAAAGACTGCCGGAGGTCGCGCGCAGCTTCTGGAAATGGCGGGGCTGACAGAGGACGATGTGCAGGATTCGGAACGACTTTTGTCGTTTGACAGCCTGGTCAGGGCCTGGCAGTTTGCGATGACGCTTTGCAAGGACCCTTTGCTGCCGTTGCGCTTGGGGGAGCGTACCCATCCGGCGGACTTCGGCATTCTCGGCACACTGGCGCAGAGTGCAGCTACGCTGGGTGAGGCGCTGGAGCTGGGCGTGCGCTATGAGCGCATCGTCAACCAGAGCTTTGTTTCTTCGCTGTTTTTGCAGGACGGACATCTCTGCAACCGTCTGGAAATGCCGCCATTGCCTGTTGAACAGCTGCGACCGGTTGTCGAGTTCGATTTCTCTGCACAGGTGAGCTTCGGTCATTTCCTCATGCGCGAATCCCGACAGGGCACGCTGGGTCCTGTACAGGTTTTTTTCCGCCATCAGGCCGCAGGGCCGGTGCGCTTTTATCAGGATTATTTTGGCTGCCCGGTGCACTTCGGGGCGGATCATAACCAGATCATCCTGCCAATGGACGTGCTCTCGCTGCGACTGCCTTCTGCCGACCCGTCATTGTTGCAACGTCTGCGTGAATATGTGGATGAGCGACTGGCGCGCGATCCCCGGCCGGTTTCGCCACTGGTGCAGAAAATCGAGAGGCTGGTGATCCCGCGGCTGGCCTATGGCCTGCCCGAGCTGAAGGATGTGGCTGTGCAACTGGGCGTGAGTGTCAGTACCCTGAAGCGGCGCCTGAGCGAACAGGACACCCACTATCAGGGTATCTGCGACAGCTTGCGGCATCGTCTGGCATTGCAGTACGTCAGCGAGCCGGACCGCTCCATGGTGGATATTGCCTTTCTGCTCGGCTTTTCCGAGTTGAGCACGTTTTACCGCGCGTTCAAGCGCTGGACAGGGATTACGCCACAGCAGCACCGGCGTCTGGTCACGCCATCCGTTTGAATGCCGCCGGCAGTGCGCTCAGCCAGAACGCATCAGAACGCAATGATGGGCTTTGCGCCGGCGCTTTCTGCCCCTATACTGCGCGCCCACCCTGCAATCGGGTGGTCGTTGTGGCAACCCTGCCGGTTCCCCCGCAACGCTAAACGGCAAACCCCGCCAGGTCCGGAAGGAAGCAACGGTAGTCGTGATGCGTGTGCCGGGGTCGGGCTGGCAGGGGGGCCTC
>JBASJP010000042.1:0-10227 GCA_049655345.1 Moraxellaceae bacterium | reverse complement strand
ACCGAAGGGCGGCTGTTGCCAAAAACGGGCGCCTGGATGGAGGAAGTCAAAACCTTCTTCGGGCTTGCACTGCTGTTCGTCGCTGGCGAACTGGTCACCCGCCTGTTGCCCGCACCCTTCGCTCTGGCCATCTATGCCGTCATCACCGCCGCCGCAGGCCTGTGGCTGTGGCGCATCGGCCACAATCGCAACGGCCTTGGCCTCACCATCCGTGGCATGTCGATTGCAGCCCTTTTCTACGGGGCTGCCCTGATGATCGGTGCCGCCAGTGGCGGAGATGATCCGCTCAGACCACTGGCCCGCTTTGACAGCCGCACCGCCAGTGCCCAGCCCACCCCGTTCGTGCCGGTACGCAACACTGCAGATGTGGACAGGGAAATCGCAGAAGCCAACGCCCGGGGGCAGGCCGTCATGCTGGACTTCTATGCGGACTGGTGCGTGAGCTGCAAGGTCATGGAGCGTCAGGTGTTCCGCGAAGCACGCATTGCAGAAAGACTGGGCAAGCTTCATCTGATTCAGGCGGACATTACCGCCAACAACCGGGATGACCGCGAGCTGCTCAAGCGCTTCACACTCTTTGGACCACCCGCCATGCTGTTCTTTGGCCCCGACGGACAGGAAATTGTCTCGGCAAGACTGGTTGGCGAGAAAAACTCCGACGAATTCCTGCTTCACCTCAATGAGCATGGACTGTAAAGGTGCGACAATTTGAACATGGGTAATCAGCATGTGTTCCAGCTCATGCGCGAGCTGGAACAGGAAATGCGTACTCTGGGCCTGTGGTCCGGCATGCCGCCCAGTGCAGAGGCGATGAGCTCCGTCATGCCATTCATGTATGACACCCTGCGCTTTCATGAATGGCTGCAATGGGTGTTTGTGCCACGCACACAGGCACTGATGGATGCAGGACGACCACTGCCGGGAAACTGCCACATTCATCCACTGGCCGAGCACGAACTGGCCAGGCTCGATCTTGAGTCGGGCAAGCTGCTGGAGATCATTCTCCGCATCGACAACACCATGAACATGCACCACGGGGATCAAACGGAATGAAACACTGGCACCTGACTACAGCAGCGCTTCTTGGCACCGCCCTGCTGCTTAACGGTTGCGGCGGCGGCAGCGACGGTGGCACAACACCACCGGTTGATCCTGTCGAGCCAGTGGTGCCGTTTGAGCCAAGCGCCAGTGACGTAACGGACCCGGACAGCCACTACACTTATCCGAATGCCACGACACCAGTCACTGATCCCTCTGTGGTCAATGTAAAAATCACTTACTCTCCAACGTATGTCTCCGGTGCCGGGTACTACCTGATAGATGAAAACACATGCGAGTATCTCGCATCACCACCAGCTTCGTATCCTGATGATCCGAACACCCCTGCCGCCGACAACCTGATCACGCTCGATACCGTCAATCTTGACGTGAATGATACCGATGCTTGCGTTCCGGAAATCAATGTATTCCTGCAAGCGGACGATTATCCTGCCACCACGGCCTACAACGCCAAAATGCGCATGCGCGGCAGCAGTACCCGTCTGGCCGACCAGAAATCGTATCGCGTGAAATTGCGCAGCAGCTCACCTTACTGGCGCAATGACGAACTCACCCTGCAGTTCAACAAGCACCCCTATGACCTGGCGCGCGTGCGCAACAAGCTCGCTTTCGACCTGATGCGCGACATTCCCCACATCAACAGCCTGCGCACCCAGTTTTCGCACATCACCTACAATGACGGCTCGGCAGATTCCGACCTTGGCCTGTTCACGCATGTTGAAAAAATGGGCAAGGAATACCTGCTCAACCGTGGCTATGCAGCAACATCCAACATCTACAAGGCCAACGAGTTCTACTTCGAGTCCGATACCCGTCTGGATGTGGACCCAACGGCATCCGGATCCGAATTTGAAAGTGTGCTTGAGGTTGAAAATGACTCCGGCGATCACACGGCACTGCGTGCCATGGTCACGGCACTCAATGATGACAGCGTGGACTTCAACACCACGTTTGACACCTACTTCAACCGCAACAACTACCTGACATGGCTGGCCACCAGCATCCTGCTCGGCAACCACGACACCCTCACCCAGAACTTTGCGCTGTACCAGCCAGCAGGTGGCAACCGCTTCTATTTCCTGCCATGGGACTATGACGGTTCACTCGGCTTTGAAGACCAGCCCAACGAACTCGCCGAAGGCGACCTGTATGACGACTGGCAGCTGGGCCTTGCCAACTGGTGGGGCAGCCCCCTGCACCGTCGCTTCATGCAGGAGCCCGGCAATCTTGCGCTGATCAAGGCCGCCGTGAAGGAAGTCCGCGACCAGTACCTGCTGGCCGCACAGGTTCAGAGCCGTATCGACAGCTACAAGTCGCTGGTGGAAACACTGATCACCAGTGCACCGGACCTGCAAGACCTGCCCACCTACTCGGCATCACCACTCACCGATGCGCAGCAATGGGCCGATGAATACCAGCGCCTGACCACAACGGTGCAAACCAACTACGACCGCTTCATCAGCCGCCTGCAAAACCCGATGCCTTACTGGCAGGCAGCCTCCATCGACACCACAAGTGGCAAGCTGGTGCTTGAGTGGGATGCATCGTTCGACCTGCAGAAAAACCCGGTGACCTACACCGTCAAGGTGGCCACTGATCCAGCCTTTACTGCCGGCTCTGTGATTTTCAGCAAGACGGGCCTGTCAACCACCCTCGCAACCACGACCGCGCCGGCAGCGGGCACCTATTACATGCAGGTGGTGGCACGCGACAGTGAGGGTCACACCACGCATGCCTTTGATCGCACGGATGTGGGTAACAGCCGCTACTTCGGCGTATTCCAGTTCACACTTCCCTGATCATTGACAGACAGCTCCACGCAATAAAAAAGCGGCCGTACTGGCCGCTTTTTTATTGCACACACAATCAGCGACGGCGCATAGCCCTTGCCTGCTTCTGTGCAAGCGGCACGATCCCCTTGCTGTCTGCGCCCTTTTCATCATCCTCTTCATCATCCTTTTCCGCCTGGTGCCAGACCGCCATGCGGGCAGCCACCTTGCCGAATACGGAGTTCTCCGGAAACACACCATCCTTGTCGGGTTTGCCTGCCGGCATGCCCATCAGCAACTCAACGGCCTCCTCCACGCGAGACACCGCATAAATCACAAACTGCTTTGATTTCACGGCAGCCAGCACTTCCTCACGCAGCATGAGATGCCGGACATTTTGTACCGGAATGATCACGGCCTGCGGCCCCTTCAGGTTTTTCAGGCGGCATGCCGCGTAAAAACCCTCGATTTTTTCATTCACGCCACCAATCGGCTGCACTTCACCAAACTGGTTCATGGAGCCGGTAATGGCAATGTGCTGACGCACCGGCAGTTTCGCAATGGCCGACAACAACCCGCACAACTCACCCAGAGAGGCACTATCACCATCCACGCCACCGTAAGACTGCTCAAAAGCGATATTGGCAGCAAAGCGCAGCGCACGTTCAGCGCCAAACAGGGTTTTGAGATAGCTGGAGAGGATCAGCACGCCCTTGGAATGGATTGCCCCGCCAAGATCGATCTCGCGCTCGATGTCGGTAATTTCGCCATGACCAAAATGCGCGGTCACGGAGATGCGTGACGGCATGCCAAACTCGGCATCGGCATATTGCACCACCGTCAGACCATTTACCTGGCCGACCATTTCACCCTCACCCGTGAACAACTGGGTGCCCTTGGCAATTTCTTCCATGTACAGGTTGCGCAGGCGCTCATGACGGCGATCCTGCCCATCCAGTGCCGCCTGGATATGGGTGTTACGAATCAGCTTCGCTTTGTCCTGCTGCGCCCAGTAATTGGCCTCACGCAACAGGTCACCCACACTGGCCGCATGCAGCGAGAGCTTTTCCTGGTCTTCGGCATCGCGTGACGCCTCCTCCACCAGTCGCATCATCGCACCCTTGTCTAACGGCAACAGCTCTTCCTTTTGCACAAAATCCGCCAGAAAGTGCGCGTACTTGAGCTCGCTCGCTACCGTACGCGGCATCACATTCTCGAAATCGGCGCGCATCTTGAAGAACTCACCAAGCTCGGGATCAAACTGCTGCAACAGATAAAACGTTTCACGATCGCCCAGCAACACCACTTTCAGATTGAAAGGAATGCCATCCGGCTCCAGCGAAATGGTGCCGGTCAGGGTGAGCATCTGCTCCAGCGATGACAGTTTGAGTGACTTGGAGCGCAAGGCACGCTTCAGGCCCTGCCAGGCATAGGGCTGCTCCAGTACCTGCTCGGCTTCCAGCATCAGGTAGCCGCCATTGGCCCGGTGCAAGGCACCAGCACGGATCAGGGTGAAGTCGGTGGCAACCGTACCCATGTAGGTCACCTGCTCAACATGCCCCATCAGGTTGTAATGCGTTGGCAGGTCTTCGAACACCACCGGCGCACCCATCTTCGGGTCATTGGTAACCACCACATTGACCTGATACCTGGACGGAATCGAATTCACGTTCTCGGTGCTGACAGTTGCCACTACATCCTGCTGGGCCTCCTGCGTATTCAGGATGAGATCAACGTTGTCGATCACATCCTTGTCGTAGGCAGCGATATATTCCAGAAACTTCGGATGCGCCTTGTACTTGCTGCGCACCTTGTCCAGATGTGGCGTAATCGCACGCGACGTCACTTCATCATTGAGCTGACGCACCTTGTCGCGATTCTGCTCTTCCGCCTGATTCAATCCACGCGCCACCTTGCGCAGACGGGTTTCCATGTCCCCCATCACGCGCTTGAGCCGCTCCTGCTCCTTCTTGGCCAGCTGGTTGAACGCATCCACGCTCATCACCTCGCCCTGGTCATTCATGGGCGAAAAGCCATACCCGCCAGGCGTGCGCAGCACGAGCTTCACGCCCTTCTTTTCACCTTCACCGGCCAGGCTGCTCAATGCTTCCTGCTGGGCGCGTGTCAGCTCGCCCTTCAGGGTTTCCATCCGCTCGAAATACTGCTCACTGTCAAAGGCCGACACCACGGCCATCGACATGTCACGCCACAGCTTGGCCATGTCACGCTTGATTTCCGGTCCCATGCCGGCCGGAAACTGCAGCGCAATCGGATAGCGTGGCTCTGCAAAATTATTGACATAACACCAGTCCGACGGTGCGGAGCGCTTGCCCGCCACTTCAGCGAGCAGGCGTTTGATCATGGTGCGCTTGCCCAGACCACTCGTGCCCACGGCAAAAATGTTGTAGCCGTCATGCGGCAGGGCCACCGCCATGGCCACCGCTTCCTTGGCCCGCTCCTGACCAAGAAAGTCATTGAAGGGCTTACAGTCCTTCGTGGTACGAAAAGGAAAATCGGAGGCCTTGCAGGCCTTGTAGAGCTGGCTCAGAGCCAGTGGTTTTGCAGTCGCCATCGCAACGTCCTGATAAAAATCATTCCCGGCCGGCAGGCGGCAGGGAATACGTTCCAGTGGCATGGGCAACCACAACGGGGCTGCCCTCGGAGAAAATCTTTACATCCAGTACTACGGTACGGCGCCCCAGCTTCAGTATTTCTGCCCGCGCCAGCAGATCTGCCGGTGCCGGACGACTGAGAAAATTGATGTTGAAACTCTGGGTGACCGCCATCTCAAGCCGCCCCAGCTGCGCCATCACGGCGGCATACATGGCGGCATCGGCCAGCGTCATCATGGTCGGCCCGGACAGTGTACCGCCCGGACGAATCTGTTGCGGATTGAACGGCAAGCGGCAAAGCACGCCTCCCGCCTCTACCGTCTCCACAAGAAATCCGCTGCCTTCCGATGCAGGTACACCCTGCCGGATAATGGCTGTCAGGTCGGAGGGGGTAAGCGTCATGCGGAATGAATCCTTGCCAGGGCACCCGTCTGGGCAGGTGCACGCCGCAAGTGTACCCCGGGCAGGGCACCCCTGCCGAGTCACCTGCACTGCACTTCCTTCCATAATCCCCCTCCCGTGGCATGGCCTGTCACCGCCTCCTTACCGTACAATTCTGCCCTGTCCACTTTCTGCCTGATCAGGAACTCCCATGCGCGTCAGCCGCCTGTTGCTTGCCACCCTGCGCGAAACCCCCGCCGATGCCGAAGTCATCTCCCATCAGCTCATGCTGCGTGCCGGCATGGTGCGCAAGGTCGCTACCGGCCTCTACAACTGGCTGCCACTGGGCAACCGGGTACTGCGCAAGGTGGAAGCCATTGTCCGCGAGGAAATGAACCGCGCCGATGCCCAGGAAGTGCTGATGCCGGTCACCCAGCCTGCCGAGCTGTGGGAAGAGTCAGGCCGCTACGTGCAATACGGCCCCGAACTGCTGCGCTTCAAGGATCGCCATGATCGCCCCTTCGTGCTCGGACCTACCCACGAGGAAGTCATTACAGACCTGGCCCGCAACGAGCTGCAGAGCTACAAGCAGTTGCCAATGAACCTCTACCAGATCCAGACAAAGTTCCGTGACGAAATCCGCCCGCGTTTTGGCGTCATGCGCTCGCGTGAATTCATCATGAAGGACGCCTACTCCTTCCACGTCGACCAGGCCTCGCTGCAGGAAACCTACGACGTGATGTACAACACCTACTGCCGCATCTTCACCCGCCTTGGCCTCGACTTCCGCCCCGTGCAGGCCGACACCGGCTCCATTGGCGGCACTGGCTCGCACGAATTCCATGTCCTGGCCAGCTCGGGCGAAGACGACATCGCCTTCTCCGATACCAGTGCCTACGCCGCCAACGTTGAAATGGCCGAGGCCCTGGCACCGGCCACGGCGCGCGCTGCGGCCAGCGAGCCCATGACGGACGTCAGCACGCCGACACAGACGGTCTGCGCCGATGTCGCTTCCCTGCTCGGCATTGATGTCACACGAATGGTGAAAGCCGTTGCCGTCGTAGCGGAAACCCAGGCCGATGCAAAAGCGCCGGTGGAGAAGCACTTCACCCTGTTCCTGCTGCGCGGCGATCACGACCTGAACGAGATCAAGGCCGGCAAGCTGGAAGGCTTCAAGGATTTCCGCCTGGCATCCGAAGGCGAAATCGTCGAGTTCCTCGCCTGCAAGCCGGGTTTCATCGGCCCGGTGAATGTCAGCGACAAGGTCTGCGTGATTGCCGATCGTACCGTGGCCGCCATGAGTGATTTTGTCTGTGGCGCCAACAAGGAAGGCTTCCACCTGCGCGGCGTGAATTTTGGTCGCGACCTGCCCGAACCATCACTCGTTGCCGATATCCGCAATGTGGTGGAGGGTGACCCGTCACCGGATGGCAAGGGCCATATCATCATCAAGCGCGGCATCGAAGTCGGTCATATCTTCCAGCTCGGCCAGAAATACTCCGAGGCACTGCAGTGCAAGGTACTGGGCGAAGACGGCAAGCCGCTGGTCGTGACCATGGGCTGCTACGGCATCGGCGTCACCCGCGTAGTGGCATCCGCCATCGAACAGAACAATGACGAGAAGGGCATTATCTGGCCGGACGCCATTGCTCCCTTCCATATCGCGCTGATCCCCATGAACTGGGCCAAGTCGCAGCGCATCCAGGAAGAAAGCACAAAGCTTTACAATGAGCTGACGGCTGCCGGGTATGATGTCTACTTTGATGACCGCAACGAGCGCCCCGGCGTGAAGTTCTCCGATGTCGAGCTGATCGGCATTCCCCATCGCATCGTGGTGGGTGAAAAGGGACTGGATGCGGGCACGGTGGAATACAAGCACCGTCGCGATACGGAAGCACGTGAAATCCAGCGCGCCGAGCTGATGAGTTTCTTCGCCAGCAACGTCAAACGCTGATCACGCCAGCTTGGGCCCAGCCTGTAACAAGGTGGCTCTCGCCGCGAAATGCCCGGTTTCCGGGCCTTCGTGACGCTAGCCACCCCCGAAAGGTACAGCTCAGGGCTTGCCAATTCGCCACAAATCAGTAAGATACGCCACCTCGTTGCACACAACGCGACGGGCGGTTAGCTCAGCGGGAGAGCATTGCCTTCACACGGCAAGGGTCGCTGGTTCAATCCCAGTACCGCCCACCACTCTTTTGAAGAGATTCTTGTAAAAGAGATTGCATGGCCAGATATTGAAGGCCCTCTGCTTGCCCGGATTGTACCGGGCGCAGGACAACGGCATTGATGCCTTGTTGATCCTGCTGAAAGCTCCAGGAAGCCAGTTCTCAAAGGCTCAGGAACTTTCTCATCGTTCCTGACCTTGTCTCCTGCCCTCGTGCAGTGAATTTCGGTTGGCGACGATTCCGCGCCAGCCGTCCCCCGGGGCCCATCGCCCCTGATTCCGGCTTGTATTTGTTTGAATCCATCAGGGCCAATTACGCCCCGGAGTATTTCTTTGTCTTTTTCTTCGCTTAACCTGCACGAATCCGTATCCCGCGCGCTTGAAGCTGCCGGCTACACCGAACCTACTGCTGTCCAGTCCCAGGCCATTCCTCCGGCAATGGAAGGAAAGGATCTGATCGTTTCCGCCCAGACCGGTACCGGCAAGACCGCTGCCTTCATGCTGCCGGCCCTGTCCAAGATTGCCGATGACCCCCGCAAGGTCGGTCGCGGCCCCCGTGTGCTCGTTCTGACACCAACACGCGAACTGGCCCAGCAGGTCACCGCTGCTGCCCAGAAATACGGTAGCGGCCTGAAAGACATGCGCACCGTCAGCGTACTGGGCGGCATGCCCTTCCCTGCCCAGAACCGTCTGCTGTCGCGCCCCTACGACATCATGGTCGCCACTCCGGGTCGCCTGCTGGACCACATGAGCCGTGGCCGCATTGTATTTGACCGCCTTGAACTGCTGGTGCTCGACGAAGCCGACCGCATGCTGGACATGGGCTTTATCGATGACGTGGAGCAGATTGCTGCAGCCTGCCCGCCTGATCGCCAGACCCTGCTGTTCTCGGCAACGTTTGAAGACCGTATGGCCAAGCTGGCTTCCAGCCTGCTGAAAGAGCCGATCCGTATTGATATCGCTGGCCACACCACCAAGCACGAACAGATCGAACAGCGCGCCTACTACGCTGACGACATGGCCCACAAGAAGCAGCTGCTGCTGAACCTGCTGGGTCAGGCCGATGTAAACCAGGCCATCGTGTTTGCCGGCACCCGCATGGACAGTGACGCTCTCGCCGAAGAACTGGCCGAGTTCGGCATTGCCGTCGACGCCCTGCATGGCGACATGAAGCAGACTGCCCGTAACCGCACCCTGAACGGCCTGCGCACCGGCCGCACCAAGGTTCTGGTGGCTACCGATGTGGCCGCTCGTGGCATCGACGTGCCCGGCATCAGCCATGTGATCAACTACGATCTGCCCAAGAACGCCGAAGACTACGTGCACCGTATCGGTCGTACCGGTCGTGCCGGCCGTACCGGTATCGCCTGCTCGCTGGTTGGCCCGCGTGATCGTGGCGTGCTGCGCCGCATCGAGCAGTTCCTCGACCAGAAGCTGCCGGTCCAGGTCATCGAAGGCCTGGAGCCAAAGCGCCGTGCTGATGATCGCCCGCAGCAGCGCCGTCCCTTCACGGGTGACAAGCCGCGCTGGGCTCACAAGGACCGTGCCGAGCGTGATGACCGTCGTCCGTCTTTCCGTGACCGTGATGGCGAACGCGCTCCGCGCGCCGCTGCCAGCGCAGACCAGATCGAGCGTCGGCCACGTCCTGAAGGT
This sequence comes from Moraxellaceae bacterium, assembly GCA_049655345.1. Taxonomy (GTDB): domain Bacteria; phylum Pseudomonadota; class Gammaproteobacteria; order Pseudomonadales; family Moraxellaceae; genus UBA2031. Next base: position 589 of record JBASJP010000042.1, on the reverse strand, counting down.
GGTTTCAGCGAGCGTCGCAACTTTGGCGAACGTCCGGCCCGTGATGTTGCCGTTGCTGATCGCCCGCGTCGGGATGTCGCACCTGCCGCTGATCGCCAGCCACGCAACTATGACGAACGTCAGCCTACCGACAACAGCAATCGCCCTGTGCTGGAAGGTTTTGGCCAGTACCCGCGTCGCGAATTCAAGCCGCGCACCGAAGGTGCAGCAACCGGTGAGCGCCGCAGCTTTGGTGACCGTGCACCACGTACCGGCGGTTTTGCCGGTGCCGGTGAACGCAAGCCTTATGCCGGTGCCTCCACAGGAGAGCGCAAGCCTTACGCAGGCGCAGCTACCGGTGAGCGCAAGCCCTATGCCGGTGACCGTCCGAAGCGTGAAGGTTTTGGTGATCGTGCTGCTGCCGCACCGCGTCGTGACTTTGCTGACCGCAAGCCGCGTCCTGAGGGTGGCTTTGGTGAGCGCCGCAGCTTCGGCGATCGCCCGGTACGTGAAGCCGGTTTCGCCAGTGCGCCGCGCAAGCCCGTTGGTGACCGCGCTCCACGCGATGACAGCTTCGGCAATCGCTGATACGGTCGTGCTCTGCTGAAAC
>JBASJP010000041.1:0-5722 GCA_049655345.1 Moraxellaceae bacterium | reverse complement strand
ATGCCGGCTATGTCGACCTGTGCGTGCACTACGACAAATCGCTGAACTGGAGCGGTGCATGAGCGCCATCAGCGATTTCGATGCAGAGGGCTATCTGCGGGATCACTCCTCGTGGACAGAAAGCCTCGCAACTGAAATCGCCGCCCGCGATGGCATTGTACTGACGCCCGCACACTGGGAAATCCTGCATGCCATCCGCAATTTTTATGCACAGTATGAGCTGTCACCGGCCACACGGCCGCTCATGAAATATCTGGCACAGCAACTGGGCCCGGACAAAGCCACCAGCATTTATGTCATGCAGTTGTTTCCAGGCACGCCTGCCAAGACAATTGCCAGAATTGCCGGCCTGCCGAAACCCGCCAACTGTATCTGAACCGTGACATCGTGAGACTGCCCCCCATGGTCATGAAGAACATCTACCGCGACGCCGAACACCCGTTTGCGCAATACGTCCGCATTCTCGGCAAGGGCAAGACCAGCTCACGCTCGCTCTCCTTTGAGGAGGCCCGGGCCGCCATGGGCATGATCCTGCGTGGCGAAGTCCTTGATGTGCAGCTGGGTGCCTTCCTGATGCTGCTGCGGGTGAAAGAGGAAAGCCCCGAGGAGCTGGCCGGCTTTGTTGCCGCCGCGCGCGATTACATGCAGGCCCCACGCGATATTGCAGTGGATCTCGACTGGTCCTCCTATGCCGGCAAGCGCAAGCACTATCCCTGGTTCCTGTTTGCCGTAAAGCTGCTGGTAGCCAATGGTGTGCGGGTATTCATGCACGGTGCCAGCGGCCACACCCTCAACCGCCTGTACACCGAAAGCCTGCTGCCCACCCTCAACATGGCAATCTGCCATGACTGGAGCGACGTGCGCACGGCCATGCAGAACACCGGCTTTGCCTATCTGTCCCTGCAGCAGTTGTGCCCGCCGATGGGCGACATGATTGACCTGCGCAATGTCATGGGCCTGCGCTCACCGGTGCATACCCTGTCGCGCCTGCTCAATCCGCTGGACGCCCCCTGCGTGCTGCAGGCCATCTTTCATCCGGCCTACCGCGAGTCACATCAGGCTGCGGCCAATCTGCTCGGCTATCGCAACAGCTGCGTCATCAAGGGCGAAGGCGGCGAGATCGAACGCAATCCGGACGGCAGTTGCCTGGCCAAGCGCATCGTGAATGGCGAACTGATGGATGAGGAGTGGCCGATGCTGTTCCAGAGCCGTCATGCCCCGGAAGAAGAGTTTGTGCTGGAGGACTATCTGGCCGTATGGCGTGGCCACAAATCCCACGAATACGGCGAGATGGCCGTGATTGGCACCCTCGCCCTTGCCCTGCGCAGCCTGCAGAAAGCCGGTACGCAGGAAGAAGCACTGGCCATGGCACGCACGTGGTGGGAACAGCGCGACCGTTCCGCGCTTTGATCACGAATAAAGAAGCCGGCATACAGCCGGCTTCTTTATTGCAGTAAAAACAACTTACTTGAGCTGCGACGACGACAGCCCCAGCACCTGACGTGCCACGATCAGCTGCTGGATCTGCTGTGTGCCTTCAAAGATATCGAGAATCTTCGAGTCACGGGCAAACTTCTCCAGCAGATACTCTTCGCTGTAACCCAGTGTCGAGCACAGCTCAACACAGCGCAGCGTGACGTAATTACCCATGCGTCCGGCCTTGGCCTTGGACATGGATGCTTCCTTGGAGTTCGGCAACTTGTTGTCTGCCATCCAGGCCGCCTTCAGCGCCAACAGGCGTGCGGCCTCGTAATCAGCCTCCATGCGATAGATTTCCGCTTCCAGGGCACTGGCATTCCACAGACTCTTGTCATAACCCGGGACAAAGTCCTCCTTCGCCAGCATCTCCAGCAGCAGATCAAGCGCTGCGCGGGCCACACCGAGCGACATGGCCGCCACCATCGGACGTGTATTGTCGAAAGTCTGCATGGCACCACCCAGTGCCTTTTTTGCATCCTCGGCGATTTCCGGCGAGCCCAGCACATTGGCCTTGGGAATACGGCAATCCGTAAAGGTGATAGCGGCTGTATCAGAAACACGGAACCCCATCTTCGGCTCCAGACGCACCACCTCCATGCCCGGTGTGCCCTTGGGCACGATGAAGGACTTGATGGCGCGCTTGCCCAGTGTCTTGTCCAGCGTGGCCCACACCACCACGGCATCGCAAAAATTGCCGGCGGTCACATAAATCTTTTCACCATTGAGCACCCACTCCTCGCCATCCAGACGCGCATGCGTGGACAGGTTGGCCGTATCAGAACCGGCGCCCGGTTCGGTGATGGCCATGGCACACCAGAGCTTGCCGTACTGCTCCTGCTGTTCAGGGGTCCCTACCGCCGATATGGCGGCATTGCCCAGACCGATGCCCGGCGTTGCCACGCCCATGGCAACATCTCCCCATGACATTTCCGCCGTACCGAGCACCGCCATCATGTTCTGGCCATTCTTTGTGGCCATGGTCGTGGCCGTGGATGGCTCGCCACCCGTTTTCTTTTCACCACCACGCATCTGGCTTCGCAGCATTTCCGCAATCGGATACAGCTCGACCGGCTTTTCATGCTCGGCCTTGTCGTACTTGCGGGTAATGGGACGGAACACCTGTACGGCCAGCATGCGGGCCATGTTCTGCACATTCTGCAACTTGCCCGGGATTTCGAGATTGATCATGTTGTTCTCCTGAGCCTCAGACCAGTGCCGCGCCTTCAAGGACGCCAATGGCACGCAGATTGCGATAGAAAAGCTCGCAGGGATGTTCACGCAGGAAGCCGGCACCGCCCAGCAACTGGATACCGTTGGTGCCGATTTCCATGGCCTTCTCCGCACACAGCACACGCGCCAGATAGGCTTCCTTGTGGAAGGGCAGCCCCTGTTCGGCACGCGAGGCCGCACGCAAGGTCAGCAGGCGCATGGCATCAAGCTCAATGGCAATATTGGCCACCATGAAGGCCACGGACTGGCGATGCGAAATCGGCTCACCAAAGGCTACGCGGTCATTCACATAGGGCACGACATAATCGAGCACTGCCTGACAGGTGCCGACCGCCAGTGCACAGGCCCCGATACGGCCCAGATCCACCAGACGCTCGAGATCAAACTTCTTTTCTGCCTCACCCACTCGGGCCGATGCGGGTACACGAACACCCGCAAGAACGATGCGGCTGACCTCGACCGCACGCAGCCCCATCAGCGCCTCCGGCGACACCTGCAGGCCCTCGGCACCTTTCTCTACAATGAAGGCTGCCGCGCCCTCACCCGTCACGGTCGCCACCACGACAATGAACTCGGCACTGGCTCCCAGAATCACCATCGACTTCTCACCATCCAGCACATAGCTGTCGCCATCACGGCGTGCCGTAGTGCGGATATCGGTCGCATCAAAGCGTGCACGCGGCTCCATCAGGGCAATGGTGGCCGGGACAAAGGATTCACTGGCCAAACGGGCAAGGTAGCGTTCCTGCTGGGCAGCAGAGCCCTGATCCAGCAACAGGTTGACCACCGACAGCGGTGTGATCGTGCCCAGTGCCAGCGACATGTCGCCCCAGGCCATGTCCTCGAGTGCCAGCACATTCGATACCGGTGAACGTGGCGCACCGGCACCGCCAAAATCCTCAGGGATTGGCATCAGGGTCAAGCCAAGGTCCTGGGTACGGGCATAAAAGTCTGCTGGCGTCATACCCGCATCATCTGCAGGCCGCCCCTGCGTCCGCAGCACATCCCCGGCAAACCGCTTCAGCGATTCACGGGTCATGCGCTGGTCTTCTGTCAGGGACAGGTCAAACAGGGCATCACTCATCATCATTCTCCCGACATATCGAACCATGAAACCCGCAAAGACAACGGCATGGTGGCAGGCGGCAGGAGGATGGAACGGGCTCCTGCCGGCAGGAGCATGATGGTTACAGAGTGAGCCAAGGGTCACAATGACAGCATCGCCTGACCAAAACGCTCACATCACCCGTGAAAGTACCCGCAGGGCAGCTATTCTGTGAGCTGACAAAGCAACCATTAACAATCCGGGAACAAAACCACCCTGCGCTTGCCGCAAGGGCTGTGCCAGCATCCTGCTGACACCGACAACCGCCAGGAGGCCTCATGAAACTCATCCGTGACCTGTTCATTGCCAGCACACTCGCCAGCGTCAGCCTCGCCGCCATGGCTGACAAGGTAGTGACCTATACCGTTGACCCGACACACACCCAGGTGTACTTCAGCTGGAACCATGTCGGCTTCTCCAACCCGGGCGCCATATTCCGCGACATCAGCGGCACCATTACGGGCAATCATGACCAGCCGGAAAAGTCCTCGGTAGAGGTCACCATGCCAGTGAAATCCGTAGACAGTTTTGTGCCCCTGCTTAATGACCACCTGATCAACTCCGGTGACTACTTCAAGACTGCAGAGCATCCAGTCGTCACGTTCAAAAGCACAGGCATTCGTGACATACAGCGCCAGAAACGCACATTCACCCTGCTGGGTAACCTGACGGTCAACGGCATTACCAAACCGGTAAAGCTGCAGGCCCGGGCCAACACCATCGGCCCCCACCCGTTTTATGACAATGCCGCTGCCGCCGGCTTTGAGGCTACCGCCACCATCAGACGTTCAGATTTCAACATGGGCAAATACACCCCAGTCGTCAGTGATGATCTGGAGATCAGGATCACCGTCGAGGCAATTGAAACACAGGCATACCAGAAGGCACTGGAAAAGCAGGCCGCCGCACAGAAAGCCGCCACAAAGTAATCCTTGCAGCAGCCATAAAAAATGCCCCGCGAATGGGGCATTTTTTATGGCTCGATTAACGGAATCAGAGACTGTCCAGCCAGCGCGGCCGCTCAATGCCATAACCCTGGGCATAATCCACACCGATCTCAGAAAGCCGCGCCAGAATGGCGTCGTCTTCAACGTACTCGGCAATCGTCTGTATACCCATGTAATGTGCAAGATCGTTAATCGAACGCACCATGGCAAAGTCATTCTCGTCAGTGGCAATATCCTTGACGAAGGCGCCATCAATTTTCACAAAATCAAGCGGCAGGTGCTTGAGATAGTTGTACGTTGCATGTCCTGCCCCAAAATCATCCAGCGCAAAACGGCAACCTGCCTTTCGCATCTCCCGCATGAAATCAACAGCATCAGGAAGATTGCTGATCGCCGTTGTCTCCGTAATCTCAAAGCATATCTTTTCCGGCGGCAGACCATATTCAAGCAGACGGTCAAACAGATAACTCATCATCTTGGCATCGGACAGAGAGTGGCCCGAAAGGTTGATGGATACCATGCCGATACGGGCAAACTTCTCAGGATTATCCTTCAGCCAGTGCAATGCGCTGTCCACCACCCAGCGGTCCACTGCAAGCATGCGGTTATAGCGTTCAGCCGCCTGCACAAACTCGCTCGGTGGCAAATCCTCACCACCGTCATCCCTCATACCCAGCAGAATTTCGTAATGTGGCAGCTCATCACGAAAGCGTTCCGGGTGGATGGCCTGTATTCTCTGGCAGCGAAGCGTCAGCCGCTCCTGTTCCAGTGCCTGGTTTAGCTTGGCGACCCAGACCATGACATTATCGCGACGCGTCAACTCTTCCGAGTCCGGCTGATAAACCTGGATACGATTACCGCCCGCAGCCTTTGCCTGTGCACAAGCCTCTTCGGCTGCACGCAATATGTTGGCATCGTTTTCACTGGTATAGGTAATATCAACAAGGCCCGCACTGGCTGT
>JBASJP010000040.1:0-3577 GCA_049655345.1 Moraxellaceae bacterium | reverse complement strand
ACAGGGATTTCGGGTGATCCTTTTTTTGCTGCCGGAGCCACCGGGGCAAATCCGTACCGGGCAGCAGATCCATGGCGATGGCTTCGCCGACCTGCCAGTAATTGGATAACTGCAGTGCGGCCGGGCCGCTCAGCCCGCGATGCGTGAACAGCACGTTTTCGCTGAAGGACTGCTGTGCGGTGCCCAGCACCACGTCCACGGCAAGGCCCGACAGGCGCTCGGAAACGGACTTGAAGCCGTCACTGAACATGAAGGGCACCAGACCGGCTCGCACAGGCAGTACCTGCAGGCCGAACTGCCGGGCAATGTCGTAGCCAATGCCGCTGGCGCCCATGGTGGGAATGGAGAGACCACCGGTGGCCACCACCAGCGAATCCGCGGAAAACTCACCCTTGCTGGTGTGCAGCCCGAAACGTGCAGAAGAACCATCGGCGACCGTGCCCTTTTTCGCCAACGGCGCGACGGTCTTTATCTCGCAATGCGTCTGTATCCTGACCTTCGCCTTGTCACACTCGGCCACCAGCATGCCGAGAATATCCTTGGCAGAGTCATCACAGAACAGCTGGCCGTGCTTGCGCTCGTGATAGGGGATGTGGTGCTTCTCCACCAGCGCAATGAAATCCCACTGCGTGTAGCGATCCAGTGCCGAGATGCAGAAATGCGGATTGGCGGAGAGAAAGTTCTCGGGCCCGACAAACAGGTTGGTGAAGTTGCAGCGCCCGCCGCCCGACATCAGGATTTTCTTGCCGATCTTGTTGCTGGCATCGAGCACCAGCACACTGCGTCCGCGTTGACCGGCCGTGAGGGCGCACATCAGGCCCGAGGCGCCACCGCCGATGATGATGACGTCAAAATGGGTCAAGAAGGTTTGCTCGGACATTGGAAGAGGGATTGCCAGCAGAAGGGAGCTGTCAGCCGCTAATTATAAAGGGGCCGCTGGTGCGATTGCCATGCAAGCGATCTGCATCAAGGCAACCCCCCCGACAAAGTGCTAACTTAACCGCTGGGAAACCACCCCATGGAGACAGTCATGCCCCTCTCTGCGCCCTTGTTGTACCCACTGCTGCCACGAATCATTCAGGCCGGGCTACTGGCCCTGGTCATGGCTACCAGCTCCGCCGCTGCACTTGCGGGCTCCCCGGCATCCGGGCATGAAGCACACCACCTCCCCCTGTCAGGCCTGATGCTGAACGGCGAGGCACGCTGGAGCACAGACACCGCCCTGCGCAGTGGCATGAACGGCATCCGCGAGGCAGTGGTCAGCACCCTGCATGGCGCTGGTGAGCGGCCAATGACTGCCCAGGAAGCCACCGTTCTGGCCGATACCATCCAGAACCAGATCAGCTACATGATCGCCAACTGCAAGCTGGCACCACAGGCCGATGCCGTGCTGCATGTCCTGCTCGGTCAGCTACTGGAGGGTGCGGCGGCACTCAAGCAGAATCCTGCCGATACAGCTGCGCTGCATACCATCATCGAGGCACTGAAAAACTATCCAGTCTATTTTGATCACCCGGACTGGAAACCCGTGACGGCGCCCGAGCTGCTGTCCTGATCTGCACAAGGAGCCGCGTGTGACCGCTATTTTTTCATGGCTGAATGACCAGCTGCTGCGGATGCAGTGGCTGCATGACCTTGTCCGCCTGCTGGTCGAGCAGGTGTTCGGGCTGGACATGGCCAGTCGCGTGGGCGCCAGCATTCACTTCTTCATTTACGACGTCATCAAGATTTTCATCCTGCTCGGCGTACTGATCTTTTCGATCTCGTGGGTGCAAAGCCATTTCCCACCAGAACGCACCCGCGTCATTCTTGGCCGCTTCAGCGGCATGAAAGCGAATATCCTGGGCGCGCTGCTTGGCACCCTGACGCCCTTCTGTTCATGCTCGTCCATTCCCCTGTTCATCGGCTTCACCGGGGCCGGCTTGCCGATTGGCGTGACCTTCTCTTTCCTGATTTCGTCACCGCTGGTGGATCTGGCGTCGGTCATCCTGCTGGCCAGCATCTTCAGCTGGCCGATTGCCCTGGCCTATGTGACCGTTGGCGTTGTGCTGGCGGTACTGGGTGGTGCACTGATTTCACGACTGCACATGGAGCAGCATGTCGAGCCCATCGCCTTCAATGCGCACATGAGCACCATCGCCGCACAGGAAATGACCTGGCAGGATCGCGCCACGTTTTCGAAAGACCAGGTCATCGACATCAGCCGCCGCGTCTGGCTGTATATCCTGATTGGTGTCGCCATTGGCGCCGCCATTCACAACTGGATTCCCGAGCACCTGATCGCCAGCCTGCTGGGCCAGGACAAATGGTATTCGGTACTGGTGGCGACACTGATCGGCCTCCCCATTTATGCCGACATCTTCGGTACGCTGCCGATTGCCGAGGCGCTGGTGGCCAAGGGCGTGGGACTGGGCACCGCACTTGCCTTCATGATGTCGGTGACAGCGTTGTCACCACCATCACTCATCATGCTGCGCAAGGTGATACGGCCCCGGCTGCTGGCCACGTTTTTCGCCATTGTCACGGTTGGCATTGTGATCATCGGCTATGTATTTAATGCCATCAGCCACTGGTTTGTGTAACCCCTCCATTAACCGCAAGGGAATGACGACATGATCATCAAGATACTGGGATCAGGCTGCAGCAAGTGCGTAACGCTGACCGAAAACACCCGGCAGGCGCTGGCAAAAACCGGCAAGCAGGCCGAGATCGTCAAGGTAACGGACTTTGCCGACATTGCCGCCTATGGTGTGATGTCGACACCGGCACTGGTCATTGACGAAAAGCTGGTGTCGTACGGCAAGGTATTGAAACCCGATGAAATCACTGCACTACTGCCCTGACTGCCTGCGCGAGTCCGCCCGATGAATCCCCTGGAACTTTCGCGCCGTGCCAGCGCAAGCTTTTATCACCTGACGGATGTTTCGCTGGAAGGTTGCGCCTGTCAGGGGCTGGCATGCTTTGCGGCACGCGCCGACAACCCGCAACGCTGGCAACAGGCACGCGCAAACTCTCCTGCCGTTTATTGCCTTGGCCAATGCCACCATGCTCCGGCTGCATTTGCAGACGATGCTGACGTTGCCATCGGCGTGCATTCAAGCGCGACGGTACTGCTGGGCAATCTGGTACAGGGCGGCGCCCGCGACATTGCCACTTACCGTGAGCGTGGTGGTGGCAAGGCAATGCGTCTGGCGCTGGCTACCTATCCGGGCAAGGTGATTTCAGAGCTTGAAGCCTCCGGCCTGCGTGGCCGTGGTGGGGCGGGGTTTCCGGCCAGCACGAAATGGCGGGCTGTGGCCAGCGCAACCGCCCCGCAAAAATATCTGGTGGTCAATGCCGACGAAGGCGACCCCGGCAGCTTCAGTGATCGACTGCTGCTGGAACACGATCCCTTCCGTTTGATTGAGGCCTGCGTGATTGCCGCGCATGCAACCGGCGCATCACACGGCATCATTTACTTGCGCAAGGAATACCCTGCTGCCCATGCCGTGCTGGAACATGCGATGGCGCAGGCGCGCGAGGCGGGCTGGCTTGGCCAGGGCGTTCTTGGCAGCACACTGGATTTTGACCTGGGCAT
>JBASJP010000039.1:0-4744 GCA_049655345.1 Moraxellaceae bacterium | reverse complement strand
GAAGAGTTTCACGAAACCTTGCGTTATTTCGATGTCATGCTGAAAAAGCATGGCGTCAGGCTGTCTCTTGGCAAACGGATTACTGCTCACGATCTGACTGGATTTGACGAGATTATCCTGGCGACAGGTATCGTTCCCCGCCATCTTGACATTGCCGGACTGGATAGCCCGAAAGTGCTTTCTTACCTGGATGTATTGCGCGACAAGAAGCCGGTTGGAAAGCGTGTGGCCATCATCGGGGCGGGCGGGATTGGTGTGGATTTGGCCGAGTATTTAACCCATGACCTTCATCACAAGCCATCCAGTCTGGATATTCCCACATTCCTCAGGGAGTGGGGTATAGACCCTGAACTAAAGGCCCGTGGAGGCATTGAGGGGGTGCAGGAGCAGGTTGCTCCCAGCCCTCGCGAGGTATATCTGTTGCAGCGCAAGACAAAGAAGATTACAGGCCCGGGCAAGACCACAGGCTGGATCCACCGGGAGGCCTTGCTCAAGAAGAAGGTCAACCTGATGACCGGGGTAAGCTATCGTCGCATTGATGATGATGGGCTTCATGTCACCGTGGGTGACAAGGATATGCTGCTCGCTGTGGATAATGTGGTTATCTGCGCCGGCCAGGAGCCCAACCGGGAGCTGCAGGAGGGTTTGGCGTCCATGGGTAAGCATGTGCACCTGATCGGAGGGGCGGATGTTGCTGCCGAACTGGATGCCAAGCGAGCCATTGATCAGGGTGCCCGTTTGGCTGCCGGGATATGAGTACTCCGGCTTCTGGCTGATTTGTGATCGTTTGTGCAAAGGGCTGCCTATGGCGGCCCTTTGTTTTTGGCGAGCCTGGGGCTATGCTCTTGTCAATAATCATAAGCGCATAAAGGAGCTGGCGCGCATGACACGTCCTTATAAGTACCTGGCCCCCCGCCATGTTTGAAACCTATCTGGCTTCATCAGAGCTGGTTTTTTTCTGGGATGGCGAGAACATCGACAAAAGCATGATGTTCTCGGATTTCGAGGCCACGCTTGACGGCTACGTCGGTCTTCTCGCCTATGCCCATGAGGAAAAAAGGGCTGCCTATGTGCAGCTTGATGACAAGCTTCAGGTCAATGGCATCGTGCTGTTTACCATTGCCTTTGATGAGGGCGGTTTCGCAGAACGGAGCTGGAACCTGCCATTGCGGCATATGGCAGAAATTGCCGGTCGTGGCCCTGATCTTGGTGGTGGACCTGTCCGGCTGGTTTGCCGGAGTCAGTGTTCAATATCCTGGCATGCGCCAAAGCTCTGGGATCCCCAGATGGGGTCTTCCCAGAACACGTTCGTCCAGATCCAGCAAGAGACTGAACGAGCAGCGGCCAGGTTCAGCCTCCGACCCCAGCGTAGCGTAGCTGCGCCTGCAGCATCTTATGCCTCAGCTCCGGCCACTGCAGAGACCGATATTCCTGTATTGACCGATTCGGATTTGCCGGTTCTTACTTCTTCTGCGCCTGCTGCGCCTGCTGCGCCTGCTGCGCCACTGGTGGCCCCTGCACCTCCCGCAGAGTGGGAGGCTGAACGGGAGAAAATGCTGGCGCGTCTTGGTGAGCAGCAGCTTCGTATTACCACGCTGGAAAATGACAAGAACGAGACAATTGCGCGGCTCGGATTCCTGCATCAGCAACAGCTGGATATTCTCGAGGCACAAAACGCCAAGTTATTGAGCCAGCATCAGGCTCAGCGCACGCAGGCTGATGCACAGCGCGAGCTGGTTGAAAGCCTGCGTCAGCAAATGTCCAGCATGACCCGTCTGGAGCAGGGCCTGGCTGATGAACGCCGCATGCATGAAGAGCAGCTGGCCGCGCTTATGCAGGAGCGTCTTGGTGAGGAAACCCAGAAGCTTCAGGAGCTGATGGCGCAAAGGGAACGCGAGTTCAGCATGCGTGAGCAGCGCTTGCAGGCCGAGTTTCAGCTTGCCCTTGACCAGCGTCTGACCGAAGAAGCATCCACCCATCGCCTGCAGTTGGATTCGTTACGGGCAGAAGTTGCTTACAGGGATGAAACGCTTGCCAGTCTCAGTAAAGAGCTGGCCGAAATCAAGGCCAGTGTGTCGCAGCGAGAGGAAATGGCTGCGGATGCTTTCTTGCATCGACTGGAAGCCCTCGGCATGAGCTTTGTGGTTTTTCATCCTGGCGCAGGCCATGTTTCTGTGCCTGTGGCCGATCTGGAGCAATACGTTGAAAATCCGGTTGGCTATGCTGCTGCCAAGTGTCTTGTGGCAGAGGATCAGTATCGTCTCTGGCTTGCTCATTATGAGAACCCACGGTGCAGTGCACCCTTGGGAGAGGCGAAGTGCTGTGATGCACGACTGATCCGTACGGATTCTCCGACCAGGTTTGTTGCTGGACAGTCAGATCGTTGTGCTCGTCATCAAGGTGCCGACTCTGCGATTGATAATGTCCTGCGATTCCGTTGAGGCCTTTGAGATGATCGCCTCATTATTTCCGGAATTTTCAGTACCAACGCCTTTGCACGAACTTAAGGGTCTGACATGGCACGGGCACAGTCGTGTGTTCATGAAACGGGAGGACCTGAGGGATAGCGAGCTTGGTGGTAACAAATGGTGCAAGCTCGCGGGACATCTGAGAGCTGCCAGAGAAATGGGCCATACCCGTCTGATCAGTGTGGGCGGTGCGTGGTCGAATCATTTACATGCTTTGGCATTGGCGGGGCGTCGTTTTGGTTTTTCTACCGTTGGCCTTGTACGAGGCGAGCCTGTCATGACGCCAACCCTGCAAGATGCTGTTGACGCAGGTATGAGGATACAGTTTGTTTCCCGTGAAAATTACCGGCAGCGCAACTCGGATGAGTGGCTTGCCGAGTTGGCAAAGCCTCATGGTCCAGCCTGGCTTATTCCAGAAGGTGGAGGTGGGCAGGCAGGGCATGCGGGTGTTGCGCACCTTGCCGCAGAGATTGACCATCAGGTTAACGGTGACGTCCTGCTTGCTGTCCCTGTCGGATCTGGCACAACCTTTGCTGGCTTGGTAAAGGCACTGCCATCGAGGTTTCAGGTGTGGGGATTTCAGGCCTTCCATGATGGTACCCTTGCAGCGCGAATTTCCGGGCAGTTACCCGAACAGCATGCCGGGGCAGGCTGGAAGTTGCATCAGACACCCGGTATGCGCTCCCATCGCCGGTTGCCGGTCTTGTTGGAGGATCAGTTGAAAAGCTTTGAGGCGGAACAGGGGATTGCTCTGGATCCGGTGTATACCGTTCGAATGATGGCTGCGCTTGAACAGTTGTTCGAGAGCCGGGTCATTCCTGAGGATTACACCATTCTCGTCCTGCATACGGGTGGCCTGCAGGGTCTTCGTGGCCATGGCTTTGTAAAGGCAGCTTGAGGTGAATCGTATGGCTGCTCCCCGAATCAGTAGGACCCTGCTTCAAACATTTGTCCCGCTTAATGCGCTCTCGGCGCAGCGACTTGATTACTTGCTGGAGGGGCAGGGCATAGAAGCACTTCCTGCAGGCTCTGAAGTCTGTCGTCGTGGCGAGCGTGACGGCTATACCATCTATCTGCTCAGTGGCACGGTAACACTGGAGGGCGAGGCTGGAGAGTCACAGGTACTTGATGCCGGGGACATAGAATCATCACATGCTGTTGCAGCTGAGCAACCTCGTGCTGTCACTGTCCGTGCAAAAACGGCCATCAATATCCTTCGTTTTGAAAGCAAGCGACTGGATCGTGTCCTGGCATGGGATCAGGCCACTGAAACCCTGCAGCGGGAGCTGGCAGCATTGCAGCCCGGTGAGGACAATAGCTGGATTTCCCGGTTGCTGCAGTCCCGCCTTTTTTACAGGTTGCCGCCATCAAATGTTGTAGAGCTTTTTCGACGACTGAAGCCGGAAGCTGTTCGCAAAGGGCAAACCATCATCAAGCAAGGCGATCTTTCTGACAGTTGCTACTTTATCAAGGCGGGCTCCGCGGAGGTCCGCCTGCCCGGTGAAAAAGGGCCTGTAACACTGGCTGTCCTGCAGAAAGGGCAGTACTTCGGTGAAGAAGGCCTGTTAACGGAAGGGCCAAGAAACGCTGATGTGGTGATGGAGTCTGATGGCGTGCTTATGCGTCTCGATAAACTGGACTTTGATGAATTGCTGAAAGCGCCCTCGCTTGCCTTGATTGACTTCAGTGATGCGGTAAACGCAGTGGCAAGTGGAGAGTATGAATGGCTGGATGTGCGACTTTCAGATGAGCATGCAAGAGGAACATTAAAGGGTGCCTTGCGGCTACCCTTGCAGGCGCTCCGAATAAAAGCTCACATGTTGCCGACCGATAAGCGCTACATCGTTTATTGCGATACCGGACGTCGCAGTGCGGCAGCAGCATTTTTGCTCGGGGTGATGGGATATGATGCCCGCATTCTTGATGGAGGGCTGACTGCACTGATGCCGTCCGAACGATCCCGCTTTCTGGTTAACGAGTAAATGGAACAGTTTCGAAATGTTGGTCTTATGGGTCGCCCCGGGAATATTGGGGTGGTTGATACCCTGGAGTACTTGCTGCAGTTTCTTGAGGGGCGTGGTCTCAAGGTCATTTTTGATGAGGATACCGCATCCCTGATGGAGAGGCCGGGGCTTCAGGTTTGTAGTCGTGCGATGCTGGGAGAGGCTTGTGACCTCGTTATTGTGGTTGGCGGAGATGGCTCCTTCCTGCATGCGGCCAGATCACTGGCGCGCTTCAATAAGCCTGTGCTGGGCGTCAATCGAGGCCGACTGGGG
>JBASJP010000038.1:0-14221 GCA_049655345.1 Moraxellaceae bacterium | reverse complement strand
GTGTGGTTGAGGCTTATGAGGAAGTGGGTCACCGTATTGGTGTGAAGTTCGATTGAGACCGCCGTTGCGACCTCATTTTTTCGAGCTTTTCTCTGGAGTTGAACGCGCAAGCCGGTTATCTTCTGCGCCCTTCGGAGAGGTGGCAGAGTGGTTGAATGTACCTGACTCGAAATCAGGCGTAGGCGCAAGTCTACCGAGGGTTCAAATCCCTCCCTCTCCGCCATATATCGAAAAGCCTTGCTTATCAACAGATTAGATAAGCAGGGCTTTTTTGTTTCTGCCCTGCCTTTCTGTCCTGTTCCCTGGTTTCCCGTGCGTGCTGTCATGGCCGTTTTGTCTCCTGCCGGCGCTGTTGTTCCGGGAGGGTTTTCTGGTTTTTCACTGGCCTGCCGTGCAGGTGCGAGGAGTTCTCATGAGCAAGAAACTGGCCGTTACGATCACTCTCAACATGGATGTCCCGGATCACTGGGAAGTGGTGAGTACATCGGAAGGCGCGGATGTGCTGAAGGTTGGCGAGAACCAGTTCCTCGACCTGACATTCGAGCCAATGGTCACGGCGGACATCGAGGGGGAGTGGAGCAACTCGGTGACGGACGAATTCATCAGTGCCCTGTTCGAGATGGTGGAGACCGAGGAAGTGGCATACGAGCTTGCTGCCGGCTAAGTCGCCCGGTATCGGGTTAGCAAAGGGCCGCCGTGAGCGGCCTTTTTGTTGTCTGGCAGGGAGGGGCAGGGAGCGCGGATAGAGGGCGCATCTGTCAGTTAGCACTGTATAATCGCGGCCTTCGTTTGCTTGTTTGCCGGACTGCCTGATGACTACTGTTCGTACCCGTATCGCTCCATCGCCCACGGGCGATCCCCATGTCGGGACTGCCTATATCGCGCTTTTCAACCTGTGCTTTGCCCGCCAGCATGGCGGCCAGTTCATCCTGCGCATTGAGGATACTGACCAGGTACGTTCCACGAAGGAGTCCGAGGCGCAAATCCTGAGTGCCTTGAAGTGGGTGGGTCTGGAGTGGAATGAAGGCCCGGATGTGGGCGGTCCGCATGCGCCGTATCGTCAGAGCGAGCGCAGCGATATCTACAAGGCGCATGCGCGTGAGCTGGTGGAAAAGGGTCATGCCTTCCATTGCTTCTGTACCGCAGAGCGTCTGGATGCCCTGCGTACCGAGCAGATGGCGGCCAAGGGTGCGCTGGGTTACGACGGCCACTGCATGCATCTGGCACAGGATGAAGTGGCGACGCGTCTTGCAGCCGGCGAGCCGTCAGTGATCCGCATGATCGTGCCGCGCGAAGGCGAGTGCCGCATCCAGGACATGCTGCGTGGCGAGATCGTGATTCCGTGGTCGGAAGTCGACATGCAGGTGCTGATGAAGGCGGATGGTCTGCCGACCTATCATCTGGCCAATGTGGTGGATGACCATCTCATGGAAATCACGCATGTGATCCGTGGGGAAGAATGGATCAGTTCCGGCCCCAAGCATGTGCTGCTGTACCAGTATTTCGGCTGGCAGGCTCCGGTGTTTTGCCACATGCCGTTGCTGCGTAATCCGGACAAGTCCAAGCTGAGCAAGCGCAAGAACCCGACCAGTATTTCGTTCTACGAGCGCATGGGTTATTTGCCGGAGGCGTTGCTGAACTATCTGGGCCGAATGGGCTGGTCGATGCCGGACGAGCGTGAAAAGTTCACGCTGGACGAGATGATTGCAAACTTTGATCTGTCCCGTGTGTCTTTGGGTGGCCCGACGTTTGATGTCGAGAAGCTGAGCTGGCTCAACAGTGTGTGGCTGCGCGAAATGCCGGTGCCTGATCTTATGGCAGCTTTCCAGAAGTGGGCGTTCAACCCTGCCTATGTCGAGCAGGTGATCAAGCAGATTCAGCCGCGTATTCATACGCTGTCGGATGCGGTCAGTTGGGCCGGTTTCTTTTTTGCCGGGCAGGTCAATGTGACGCCGGAGAGCTTTGCGCACAAGAAGCTGTCGCCGGATGAGGTGCGTCGGGTGCTGCAGATTACACTGTGGGAGATTGAGGCACTGCGGGCCTGGAATCATGAAACCGTTAGTGCCTTGCTGAGCCGTGTCAGTACAACGATGGGCATCAAGCTACGTGATTTCATGCCGTCATTCTTTGTCGCGATTTCGGGCTCTACATCCAGCACAAACGTAATGGATGCCATGGCAATCCTGGGGCCGGACATGACACGCTCGCGTTTGCGTCATGCGCTTGCTGTGCTGGGAGGTGTGTCGAAGCAGGAGACCAAAGATTGGGAAAAGGCATGGCGCGACATGAGCAATGCGGCTGTCGTTGACTCACCGGAAGGCGCTGCCTAAAATGCGTGCCTTGCTGACTGGTTCGGCTGTTTGTGATCTGACTGCCGTGCCAATGCCGGCCAAAGGTTATGTCCCCATCGTCTAGAGGCCTAGGACATCGCCCTTTCATGGCGGAAACCGGGGTTCGAATCCCTGTGGGGACGCCATATAAAACAAAAGGCCCGATCCATAAGGATCGGGCCTTTTGTTTTATATGGCTTATACGCCTTCTTGCACGACAAACGTCACCAGCATGTCAACGCGATATTTGCATATCTTGCCATCCTCCACATCCACCTTCATTTCCTTGACCCAGGCACCACGGACATCTCGCAGTGTCTTGCAGGCACGCTTGACGCCATTGCTGATGGCATCATCAAAGCTTTTGTCCGAGGTGGAGATGATTTCGGTGACGCGGGCAATGCTGTTGTCCGGGGCTTTCTTGGCCATGATCAGGCTCCTTGTTTTCGAGGGGTCTGTAGAGCCTAGCAGGGGATAGGGAAACGGCCAGTTTGTAGCCGTCGTAATCATCCGGATTGTGACGTGCGACACTTTGATACAGAGTGCCGGCTGCGACCCTCTTAGGCGCGCATGCCTCGGGTTATGTCGGGAGTTTCTATGTGGCGCTGCAGTAAAACACCCGCGTCCGCTTGATATCCTGCCGGTAATGGCCATCATGACGGGGTTATCCATGGAACCCTGTCATGCGCTCTTTTGAACACGAACCCGCTGCCCCTGCTGCCAGTCACCGCAGTGACTGGCAAACCCTCAGAACCCTGTTCCCTTACCTTTGGCGCTACAAGGGCCGGGTGATTCTGGCGCTGTCGTTCCTGATACTGGCCAAGGTGGCCACGGTTGCCATTCCGCTTGTCCTCAAGGGCATCGTCGATCACCTGACGGCAAAACCGCAGGCCCTGCTGCTGGTGCCAGCTGCCCTGATCATTGCCTACGGTGTGTTGCGGCTGGCGTCCACTGCCTTTGGCGAGCTGCGCGATGCAGTCTTTGCCAAGGTGGCGCAGGGGGCGATTCGCCGGGTGGCGCTGGAAACCTTCAATCACCTGCATCAGCTCAGTCTGCGCTATCACATCAATCGTCAGACCGGTGGGCTGACCCGTGACATTTCCCGGGGCACCCGGGGGATCGGTTCGCTGCTGAGTTTCATGCTGTTCAACATCCTGCCGACGATTCTGGAAATCGGCATGATCACGACCATTCTGGTCACGCTGTATGACTGGCGTTTTGCTGTTGTCACTCTGGGCACCATCGTGATTTATACGGTGTTCACGATTGTGGTCACCGAGTGGCGTACCCAGACGCGTCGTGCCATGAATGACATGGATTCCAAGGCAAATACACGTGCCGTGGATTCGCTGCTGAACTATGAGACGGTAAAGTATTTCGGCAACGAGCCGTTCGAGGCGGCGCGCTACGATGAGTCGATGGAAAAGTGGGAGAAGTCGGCGATCCAGAACGAGATGTCGATCGGCATTCTGAACAGTGGCCAGTCCGGCATCATTGCGGTGGGCATTACCTTGCTGGTGTGGCTGGCGGCCGATGGTGTTGCGAAAGGCACCATGACGCTGGGCGATCTGGTGGCGGTGAACGCCTTCCTGATCCAGCTTTATGCTCCCCTGAACATTCTTGGCATGGCCTATCGCGAGATCAAGCAGGCGCTGACGGACATGGAAAGAATGTTCAGCCTGATGCGTGAAGATGCCGACATCAAGGATGCGCCTGATGCAGTGGCATTGCAGACGGACTCTGCCTCTGTAGAGTTCCGGCAGGTTGATTTTGGCTACGATACCAAGCGGCAGATCCTGTTTGGTGTGGACTTCCGTATTCCGGCGGGGAAAACCGTGGCGGTTGTGGGCAGCTCGGGTGCGGGCAAGTCCACGTTGTCGCGCCTGCTGTTCCGTTTTTATGATGTTGGTAATGGCGCGGTGTCTATCAATGGCAAGGATATCCGGGAGCTGACCCAGTCGAGCCTGCGTGCGCATATTGGCATCGTTCCGCAGGATACTGTGCTGTTCAATGATTCCATCTATTACAACGTTGCCTATGGACGGCCACAGGCAACGCGTGAGGAAGTGATTGAGGCTGCACGCTCGGCGCACATTCTTGCGTTTATCGAGAGCCTGCCGGATGGCTGGGACACCACAGTCGGTGAACGCGGGCTCAAGCTCTCTGGCGGAGAGAAGCAGCGCGTGGCGATAGCCCGGACCATTCTCAAGAATCCGCCCATCCTGATTTTTGATGAAGCGACATCGGCACTGGATTCAAAAACCGAGAAGGCAATCCAGGGCGAGCTGTTCTCGATTTCGGCAGACCGCACCACGCTCATCATTGCCCATCGGCTGTCCACGGTGGTGGATGCGGACGAGATTCTGGTCATGGAGCAGGGACGTATTGTTGAGCGTGGCAGCCATCGCGAGTTGCTGGGGCAGAACGGCATTTATGCGCGGATGTGGGCGCTGCAGCAGAGTGAGGCGGAGAAGGTGGTTGTTGCCTGAGGCAGCCATTCTGGATCATGTTCAAATTCCGGGTATGCAAATGTTGCCGGCGCTCTCTGTTACTGCGGTCATCGGGTCGCACGTTATTTCCAGGCGAGTACTATTGTGGCGGAAACGGCTGATGCCAGCAGAATCCCAAGCCTTGCTTGTTATATGTGAGTTACGTCAATAAATGCCAGTTGGCTGATAAAGGCCTTTCTTTGGGGTTGGTGTGTTGAATTGCACCCAAAACTGACCCACTTTGAGGGGTAATTTGCATCGAAAACTGACCCACGTGAAACGGCTACTCTGTTCATTTTTTGAGCGGGGTGCAAGGAGTGATCACCGTGGGCATGTTAGCCAAAATCAGGCGGATGCATTTTCGTGACAACGTATCGGTGCGCGAGATTGCGCGCCAGACCGGACTATCCCGCAATACCGTGAGGGAGTGGCTCAGGCGGTCAGAGATGACCGAGCCGCAGTATCCCAAACGCGCTACTCCGAGTGTACTGGATCCGTATAAAGAGCAGTTGGTGAGTTGGCTCAAGACGGACAGCCACCGGCCCAGACGGGATCGACGCACCAGCCGATTCATGTTCCTGGCCCTGCAAACGCAAGGTTACCCCGGCAGTTATGACCGGGTGATCGCCTTTGTCCGGCAATGGAAACAGCTCCAGGAACATGCCCCGAAGCGTCAGGCCTATGTACCGATGCGTTTTGCGCCCGGCGAGGCGTTCCAGTTTGACTGGAGTTGCGAGTACGCCGTGATTGGCGGGCTGCGCAAGCGTCTGGAGGTGGCGCATATCAAGCTGGCGTACAGCCGGGCCTTTTGGCTGGTGGCCTATCTCCAGCAGAGTCATGAGATGTTGTTTGATGCCCATGCCCGGGGCTTTGCTGCCTTTGGTGGCATTGCCCGCCGTGGCATTTACGACAATATGAAAACTGCCATCGACAAGGTGGGCGTGGGCAAGGCTCGCACAGTGAATGCGCGCTTCCAGGCGATGTGTGGGCACTATCTGTTTGAGTCCGACTTCTGCAACCGGGCGGCGGGGTGGGAAAAGGGCATTGTCGAGAAGAACGTGCAGGACCGGCGCCGACAGTTGGGGCAGATGCTGCAGCAGCGGCGCTGGAGCAGTCTGGAGGAGATTAATGCCTGGCTCGCCGACGAGTGTCGAGCGGCGTGGGCGGTGATGCCGCATCCGGACTGTCCCGAACTTACCGTGGCAGAGGCGCTGGAAGATGAGCATCCCCACCTCATGCCGTGTCCGCGCCCGTTTGATGGCTATGTGGCGCGCACGGTGCGCGTCTCCAGCACTGCGCTTATCCACTTCCAGCGCAATCACTACAGTGTGCCGGTGGAGCACGCCCACCACCTGCTGACCCTGCGCATTTACCCCGACACCCTGGTGATGGTGGCCGACAATAAGGAGGTCGCCCGTCATGCTCGGCGCTTTGATCGCTACCAGGTCTTGTATGACTGGCAGCACTACATTCCACTGATCCAGCGCAAGCCTGGCGCGTTGCGCAACGGCGCGCCGTTTGCCGGCATGCCGGAGCCGTTCCAGCACTTGCAGCGCTACTTGCTCAAGCGGGAAGGCGGCGACCGCATCATGGCCTCGGTCCTGGCCGTCATTCCTGAGCATGGCGTGGAGGCGGTGCAGGTGGCAGTGGAGCTGGCCTTGAGTGCGGGCCGCCCCAGTGGTGAGCATGTCCTGAATATCCTGGCGCGCTTGAAGTCCCCTGACGCCCTGCTGGTTGCCGACACGCCGCTGGTACTCACCACGGAGTCCCAGCCGAATGTGCAGCGCTATGACGCGCTGCGCCAGGACGAGGAGGTGCGCCATGTCGATTGAGCTGATTGCCCAACTCAAGGCACTCAAACTGTATGGGATGGCGCAGTGCTGGCCGGAGTTGCTTGCCAAGCTGCATCACAGCGACATTGACCCCGAGCGGCTGATGGCCGAGCTGATTGCGGCCGAGACGGCAGAGCGAGCGGTGAAGTCGCTCGCACATCAGATGCGGCAAGCCCGCTTCCCTGCGCACCGTGATCTGGCTGGCTTCGACTTCACCCAGTCGCAGGTGGACAAGGCGTTGATCCAGAAGTTGCATGGTGGGGAGTTCATGAGCACGGCCCAGAATGTTGTGTTTATTGGTGGCCCGGGCAGCGGGAAGACGCATTTGGCCACAGCGATAGGGATCGAGGCTATCCAGCGCCATGGGTGTCGAGTCCGCTTCCTGTCCACGGTTGAACTGGTCAATGCCCTTGAGTTGGAAAAGGCCGCGGGCAAGCAGGGTCAGCTGGCCTACCGGCTGATGCATGTGGATCTGGTGATACTGGATGAGCTGGGCTATCTGCCCTTCAGCCAGAGCGGAGGCGCCTTGCTGTTCCACCTGCTCTCGAAGCTTTATGAGTGCACCAGTGTTCTTATCACCAGCAATCTCAACTTCAGCGAATGGGCGACGGTGTTTGGCGACGCCAAGCTGACCACAGCGCTATTGGACCGGCTCACCCATCACTGTCATATCGTGGAGACGGGGAACGAGTCCTGGCGGTTCAAGGAGAGTGTATCGGCAAAAAAGGGACGATCAACGCGAAAGAAACAAGAGGATGATGTCGCAGAAAAAGACGACTTATCCACAGACGCCTAGCTATACTAGGCAACCAAAGGGTGGGTCAATTTTAGATGCAAACCCCGGGTCAGTTTTAAATGCAAAACAACAGGGTTGGTGCATTAAAATGGGGGGTGTTCTAGACGGCGCTGACCTTGAATATGCTAATAACATATGTTGCATAAGCCGCAAGCAATAAAGGTCCACGGCTTCTTTTAATAAAGCCAGTACGAGATGGGTAGACAAGCATAATTGCGGCTATGCCAAAGGCTAATGTAATGGCGATGTCCTGCCATGGTGCTTTTATGGGATGGATAATGGCCGCTATACCGATGATAAATAATCCATTAAAGATATTGCTGCCTAATATTGCTCCCAGTCCAACTTCATCATGCCCACGGAGTTTTGAGATGATGGTTGTGGCTAGTTCCGGAATGGATGTTCCTATGGCGACAATGGTTGCGCCAATGATGAACTCATCAACTCCAAATGAAAGGGCAATTTCCCTGGCACCGAAGACTATCAGATTGCCGGCAGCTATAAGGAATGCGAGGCCGGTTACACATGAGATTGCCACGCGCCATAATTTATGCTCGCCAATCACTGCTTCTGTAAAACTGCGCTGTTTGTTTGCTTCAATGGTCACTGCTCCAAGCCATACGACGAAGAGACCGATCATGAGTAACCCATCAACTCGGGATAACTCTCCATCAAGGAATAATATCCCCGTGGCTAGAGGAATGAGCAGGGCCATCGGGAAATCCCGTTTGATGCTGTCCCGTGTGCTTTGAATTCCAGAGATGGTCAGGGCAAGCCCCAGAATAAGTGCAATATTGACAATGTTGCTGCCGAGGGCATCACCCAGGGATATCTGCGGTTGTCCTGCCAGAGCTGAATTTATTGCGACAGACAACTCGGGGCTTGATGTGGCGAATGCTGCAATAGTGGCAGCAATTATTCCCGGCGATATTCGAGCAAGGCCCGCTAGCCCAACTGTTCCACGAACAAAGAGTTCGCCGCCAATACTGGCGGATATCATGCCTAGAAATAATAAGAAATATGAGTTCATAAGTGGCTGGTGTCGTTTTTTATATCCCGATTTGTTATCTATACAGGGGTTGTAGTGACATTATAGTTGCGTTTGTTTGATTTACATTGTTTTTTTATGGTATCACTGCTGCCCGTGATTGGAGGGCCTACGTATGGCTAGCCTAAAGATCCGTGTTGGTTTGTTTGGTTTTGGTCGGGCAGGCAAGGCGGTCGCAGAAGAACTGATTAAAGATGGTCAGGTTGAATTGACCTGGGTTTCCAGGAGGGCTCTGGACTCAAATGTCGGAAGTGTAAGCGAGGCCCTGCAGCTTGATGCTGCGCCACAAGGGCAATTTGTTGTCACCAGCGGTTTGACGGCCACGCAGCTGTTTCAGCAATACCCGGTGGACTTTATTGTCGATTTCTCGGGTGAGGAATCGGTCGATTATTACGGACAAGCGGCAGCGGAATGCGGTGTAGGAATCGTATCTGCGGTATCGCATTATGATGATGCGCGGCTTGATCTGTTGCATCGACTCGGCCAGAAAACCCGAGTGTTACACTCTCCGAATATCACCGTCGGCATTAACTTCCTGATGATGGCGTCAAAGGCATTGCGACGAATTGCTCCTCACACGGATGTCGAGGTGATTGAGCAACACTTCCGCGACAAGCGGGAGGTCTCGGGGACGGCCATGCGCATCGCAGAGTCTCTTGATCTGGATAGTGACCATCAAGTGAACTCAATTCGTGTTGGCGGAATTATTGGCAAGCATGAGGTCATTTTCGGTTTTCCGTATCAGGTCATCCGATTGGTACATGAGACAAGTCTGCGCAATGCCTTTGGGCAAGGTGCCCTCTATGCAGTCAAGAAACTGAATGATCTTGGTAACGGTTTCCACTCCATGGAAGGCCTTATGGCAAAGGATTTTCGTGAAGTACTGGCAGAGTTTGAGCCTGTCTCAGAATAAGACAAGGCGAGGCACGCCGAATGAGCTGAACAACTCATCCGGCGGGCGGTTAGCGTAGTAGAAGAAGTGGAGATGTCGTGGTTCGCAGCATCTGGGTCGTGGTGCTGCCCACCAGGAACTGCCGGATGCGCGAGTGGCCGTAGACGCCCATGACAAGCAGATCAATACTGAGCGCTGCGGTCTTTGCTAGGTGTGTAAAAACGACTCTCAAGTGAGAGTGGGGTTGACTTGCTTGCACCCATGGCATCCCTCTGTTGCTCCCACTCTGTAACAGAAACAGAAATCGTCTGCCTGAGCCTGCTTGCTAGAACAAAGCCTTCAGCCACTGACGTACCAGATTCGCCCGGTTGACCAGCAGTGAGGCAAAAATAAGGCCGCAACCGGCGAGCTGGACGGGGGACATCGTTTCGCCAAACCAGCCGGCGGCCAGCAGGGCGACCCAGACCGGCTCCACCACCATGATGACGACGCCTTGCGAGTGATTCGACAGGCTTTGTGCGTGGGTTTGCAGCAGGAAGCGTGCGGCACTGCCCAGGACCACGCTGGCCAGTATCCAGCCGGCCATTTCTGCCGAGAAATGGGTGAAGGTGGGCAGCCATGGCTCGAACAGCAGCGACAGGGTGGTGGTGAGCAATCCCACCGTGGTTAGCACAATGGCGGTGAGTGGCAACGCCGGTATTTTTTCCTGTTGGGTAGTGGCGCCATCGGCGCTGCTGATTTCGCGGTGATTGGCGGCATGGGTATTGAGCGTGTAGTACAGCGCAAAGATGCTGGCGGCCAGTACATAAAACAGCTGGCCTGCTTCTGGCCGGAAACCGTTTTTCAGGGAGAGCAGGGCCAGGCCGGTAGTGGCAATAGGCAGTGCCAGCCAGATGCTGCGGGGCTGATGCTCTTTGAACACCAGTCGTGAAATCACGGGCACCAGCACGACACCGAGACTGGTCAGGAAGGCACCTTCGCCAACATGGGTGCCAAAGAACAGCCCCATGACCCAGCAGCTCATCCCGGCACCAAATACCAACCCCACCTTGAGTGCGCGGACACAGGCGTCAGCGGTCAGCAGTCGCAGCTGCCGGTGTCCGATGAGGGCGAGCAATGCTCCCGCCAGCAGAAAGCGCAGGGACATGAACAGGAGGGGGGGCATGAGCAGGACGGCTTCGCGCGAGAAGATCCAGCTGACGGCGGCGAGCAGGGTCACGATGACCAGATAGAGGTCGGCCTTGCCTGCATTGGATAACGCCACGTGATGTCTCCGCAGGGTGGGGGCGGGATTGCAATTTGCGTGGCGTATTGTCGGCGCTATGCCTCCTCATGCAAAGGCATGGGGAGGCCAATTTCTTGTCGCTGCAGGATCAGGGTTGCAGGATTTTCAGAATGGAGGAGAAATCGAGCTTGCCGTTGCCATGCGTGGCGTGGAGGGCATAGAGCTGCTTGGCCAGTGCCCCCATGGGGGTGGCGGATTTGCTGTGCAGCGCTGCTTCCATGGCAAGGCCCAGGTCCTTGTTCATCAGGTCGACCTGGAAGCCGCCACTGTAGTCGCGTGAGGCGGGTACATTGTCCATGACGCCGGGCCAGGGATTGTAAAGTTCCAGGGACCAGTTGCGGCCGGAGCTTTTCAGCAGGATGTCGGAGAGCACAACCGGATCAAGCCCGTTATCAACGCCCATCTGCAGGGCTTCGCAGGTGCCGATCATGTGCACGGCCAGCAGCATGTTGTTGCAGATCTTGGCGACGGCACCGGCACCGGCCGGGCCGGCATGCATGATGTTCTTGCCCATCACGGAGAGGAAGGGACGGGCGCGCTCCACATCATCAGCCGTACCACCGCAGAGAAAACTGAGGGTGCCCGCAGCGGCACCGGCAACGCCGCCGGAAACGGGCGAATCAATCATGGCGATATTGCGTGCGTGTGCGGCAGCCGAGACCTTGCGCGCACATTCCGGTGAGGTGGTGGAACAATCAATCACCAGCATGTCGGCTGTCAGGAAATCCAGCAGGCCATTTTCGCCATTGATGTAGAGGCCGAGCACAGCGGCATCATGGGGCAGCATTGTGATGACGGTGTCGGCACCGGCAATGGTGTCGGAAGGAGCAGCAGTGACAATGGCGCCTTCTTTTTCAAGGGACTCGGTCAGTGCGGGATTAAGATCAAATACACGTACGGTGAAACCGGCCTTGAGCAGGTTTCGCGCCATGGGGGCGCCCATGTTGCCGCAGCCGAAGAAGGCGATGGTGTTCATTGTTGTTGTCCTTTATCCGTGCCCTTGCGGGGTTTTTCTTTAGAGGGAGTCTTTTTCCAGCAGTTTGCGCGCGGCAATCAGGCGCATGATTTCGTTGGTGCCTTCCAGAATCTGGTGCACGCGCACATCGCGCACCATGCGCTCCAGCGGGAAGTCGCGCAGATAGCCATATCCACCATGCAGTTGCAGTGCTTCGTTGCACACGGTGAAACACGCATCGGTGGCAAAGCGTTTCGCCATCGCGCAATGCAGGGTGGCATCGCTGTCGCCGGCATCCAGTCGGCTGGCGGCGTGATACACCATCAGGCGTGCTGCCTGCAGTTCGGTGGCCATGTCGGCCAGCCGGAACTGCAGGGCCTGGAATTCTGCCAGAGCCTTGCCGAACTGCTTGCGCTCCTGCAGGTAGCGATGGGCGGCACGCAGGGCCGCCTGCGCCGTGCCCAGTGAGCAGGACGCAATGTTGAGGCGACCGCCATCGAGACCCTTCATGGCAAAGGCAAAGCCTTCGCCTTCTTCACCCACACGGTTGCGCGCCGGAATACGGGCATTTTCAAAAATGATGGCGCGTGTGGGCTGGGCGTTCCAGCCCATCTTTTCCTCGTTCTTGCCAAAACTGACGCCGGGCGTGTTGGCCGGAATGATAAAGGTGGAAATGCCACGGGCACCGTTGTCACTGGTGCGGGCCATGACGACGAGAATGTCGGTGGCGCCGGCGGCAGAGATGAACATCTTGCTGCCGTTGAGCACATAGTCGTCGCCGTCGCGCGTGGCACGGGTTTTCAGCGAGGCCGCATCACTGCCGGCACCGGGTTCGGTCAGGCAGTAGCTGGCCAGCCATTCGCCACTGGTGAGCTTTTCACCAAACTCGGCTTTCTGCGCCGCGTTGCCAAAGCGCGTCACCATCCACGTGCACATGTTATGGATGGTGAGGTAGGCCGTGGTGGCGGTGCAGCCCTGCGACAGCTGTTCGAAAATCAGCGCGGCATCCAGGCGGCTAAGGCCCAGTCCGCCGCACTCGATATCGGAATAAATGCCGCAGAAGCCAAGCTCGCCCGCACGCCGGATGACGTCGATCGGGAAGTGATGCTCGGCATCCCAGCGCGCCGCATTCGGCGCGAGTTCGTGTGCAGCGAACTCGCGCGCAGTTTGCACAAAGGCTTTCTGGTCGTCGGTCAGGTCAAAATTCATTTCAGCTGGATGGTCATGTTGGGGGCAGCGTGGGCGATGTCTTCATCAAACCAGCGCGCCGTGATGGTTTTGGTTTCTGTGTAGAAACGTACACCCTGCTTGCCATAGGCGTGCAGGTCGCCGAGGAAGGATTTCTTCCAGCCAGTAAAGGAGAAGAAAGGCAGCGGCACCGGAATGGGGACGTTGATGCCGACCTGGCCCACTTCGATTTCATGCTGGAATTTGCGTGCGGCGGCACCGCTGGCCGTGAAAATGGAGCAGCCGTTGCCATAGGGGTTGGCATTGATGAGGGCGATGCCTTCTTCCAGCGTGTCGACTTCAATAGTGAGCAGTACCGGGCCGAATATTTCCTCGCGGTAAATGGTCATGTCCGGCTTGACCCCGGTGAACAGCGTGGGGCCGATCCAGTTGCCTTCCGGATATTCCGGCACGGTGATGAGGCTGCCATCAAATTCGCATTTCGCCCCTTCTTCCTTGCCCTGGCGGATAAGGTCAAGGATACGGGCCTTGGCCCTGGCGGAAATGACCGGGCCATAGGCAGCACCCGCATCATTCCAGATGCCGGGACGCAGGGACTTGAACGACTCGGCGAGACCGGGAATCAGGTTTTTGGCTTCGCCCACTAGTACCGCCACAGAGATGGCCATGCAGCGCTGGCCGGCCGCACCGCAGGAGGCGCCGATCAGGTTGTTGATGACCTGCTGCGGCTGTGCATCCGGCATGACGATCATGTGGTTCTTGGCGCCGGCAAAACACTGCACGCGCTTCAGGTGTTGGGTGCCGGTCTTGTAGATGTGCTCGGCGACCGGTGCAGAACCCACGAAGGAAATGGCATGTACATCGGGGTGCTTGAGCAACTGGTTGACCTGATCCTGTCCGCCATGCACGACCTGCAATACATTCTTTGGTGCGCCTGCTTCCAGAAACAGTTCGGCCAGGCGGATGGGCGTCATCGGGTCCTGCTCGGAGGGCTTCAGCACGAAGGTGTTGCCGCAGGCGATGGCGAGCGGAAACATCCACAGTGGAATCATGGCCGGGAAGTTGAAGGGCGTAATGCCGACGCATACACCCAGTGGCTGGATCATCGAATAGGTGTCGATGCCGCCGGCCACATTCTCGACCGTCTCGCCCATCATCAGGGAGGAGATGTTGCAGGCGTGCTCGACCACCTCGATGCCGCGCCACACGTCGCCCTTGGCGTCGGCAAAGGTCTTGCCGGTTTCCTGGGCGAGGATTTCGGCAATCTCGTCATGGTGCTTTTTCAGCAGGTGCTGGTAGCTGAGCATGATGCGCGCGCGGGCAGGGGCAGGGACTTCGCGCCAGCTCTGGAAGGCTTCCTTGGCAGCAGCAACGGCACGGTCGACTTCGGCAGCGGTGGCAAAGGG
>JBASJP010000037.1:0-1572 GCA_049655345.1 Moraxellaceae bacterium | reverse complement strand
GCCGACGGCCGCTTCACACTGCTGCCAATCTGCTGTCTCGGCAATTGCGACAAGGGCCCCACGCTCATGATCGGCAAGGATACCCATGGCCCGGTGACGGTCGGCGATATTCCCTCCCTGCTGGAGCGCTACGCATGAGCATTGTGAAAAGCGCAGACACCCACCCGCTGACCTGGCGCCATGACCCCGCCAATCCCTGTCTCGACCTGAAAAGCTACGAGGCAAAGGAAGGCTATGCCGCCCTGCGCAAGGCCATCAAGGACATGTCCCCTGCTGCCGTGCAACAGGTGGTCAAGGACGCCAACCTGCGTGGTCGTGGTGGTGCCGGTTTCCCGACTGGCGTGAAGTGGTCGCTGGTGCCAATGGGCCCGGATGCCGGTCCGAAATACCTCGTCTGCAACGCCGACGAAATGGAACCGGGTACCTTCAAGGACCGCATGCTGATGGAGCAGCTGCCTCATCAGATGATCGAGTCCATGATCGTGGCCGGTTTTGCCCTGCAGGTAACCCGCGCCTACATTTTCCTGCGCGGTGAATACTTTCTGGCGGCCGAACGTCTTAATCGTGCGATTGCCGAAGCCAAGGCGGCAGGCTATCTGGGCGATAACATCCTTGGCTCCGGCTGGGGCATGGATCTGCATGTGCATACCGGTGCCGGCCGCTACATCTGTGGCGAAGAAACCGCGCTCATCAATTCGCTTGAAGGCCGTCGCGCCAATCCGCGCGCCAAGCCGCCCTTCCCGCAGATTGCCGGTCTCTGGGGCAAGCCCACCATCGTCAACAATGTCGAAAGCCTGAACAACATTCCGGCCATCGTGCTGCGCGGTGCCGACTGGTTCAAGGGGCTGTCACAGGGCAAGTCGCCCGATGCGGGCACCAAGCTGTACGGCGTTTCCGGCAAGGCCAAACGTACCGGCCTGTGGGAACTGCCGATCGGCACCACGGGCGAAGAAATTCTGGAAGAGCACGCTGGCGGCATGCAGGACGGCCTCAAGCTGCGCTGCTGGCTGCCGGGTGGCGCGTCCACCGACTTTCTGCTGCCCGAGCACCTCAAGCTCGCCATGGATTACGACACCATCATGAAAGCCGGCAGCCGTATGGGCACCGGCCTGATGATGGTGGTGGATGACAAGCAGGACATCGTCTCGGTGGTGCGCAATCTCGAGCAGTTCTTTGCGCGCGAATCCTGTGGCTGGTGTACCCCCTGCCGCGATGGCCTGCCCTGGACCGTAAAGGTACTGCAGGCGCTTGAAGCCAAGGCGGGTCAGGCCGGCGACATCGAATTCCTCGAGCACATGACGCGTTCCCTCGGCCCCGGCAAGACCTTCTGCGCCCATGCGCCCGGTGCCATGGAACCGCTGCAGAGTGCACTCAAGTATTTCCGTTCCGATTTTGAAAAAGGCATTCCGGCTGCGGTGGCAACACCGGCCAACAGCGGAGTGAATGTGTAATGGCCACAATTCATGTAGACGGCAAGGATTTCGAAGTCGACGGCGCAGACAACCTGCTGCAGGCCTGCCTGTCACTCGGACTCGACATTCCCTATTTCTGCTGGCACCCGGCACTCGGCTC
>JBASJP010000036.1:0-5953 GCA_049655345.1 Moraxellaceae bacterium | reverse complement strand
CCAATGAGCCTGCAACTGGAGATCCGCTTCAGCGGGCGCATTGACGAAAAGCAGCTCGAAGTGGCCGCCTACGCCGCCATGCGGATGCATCCGCTGGCCAGTGTGCGCCAGCACCGCACCAAAGGTGGTGACGGCTATGAATGGGAAACCGTGGACCGCCCCGATGAAGACCCGGTACTGACGGTTGTGTGTGACGATGCCGCTGCACTGGACGCTGCGCGCAACGAGTTTTATTCCCGCCGCCTGTTGCTGGAAAGTGCCCCGCCCTTCCGTTTTCTGGTGGCGCATCTGGATGGTGGCGACTGGCTGTTCCTGAAAATGAGCCATGCCGTCACCGACGCTTTCGGTGCCTACCGCTTCCTGCAGTCCGTGCTGCGGCGCTATGCCGGCGTGAATGACACCCAGCCAGACGACGTGGACATCATTCCGGCGCGCAACCTGAGCCGGGAGTTTGGCGCCAAAAGCCTGAGCGAACGTATTCGCCGCGCCACCGGCCTGCTCGGCTACCTCATGGAATCCGTGCAACTGCCCACACGCATTGCACCGCATTTTGCCGAGAACAAGGCCGGCGTCAGTTTTGTCTCGCATACTTTTTCGGTTGCCGATACCGATGCCCTCGCCGTGCTGCGCAAGGGCAGTGCCACGCTGAATGATGTGCTGGCCGCGCTGCTGCACCTGACCATTGCGCGCTGGAACGACAGCCGCAAGGAATCCTCCGGCCGCGTCACCCTGATGAACGCCATGAACCTGCGCCCGATCACGTGGCAACAGGAAGGCGTCGGCAACATGTCTCTGTGGGTGAACGTTACCACCACCGAAACCGAACGCCGCAACTACGAACGCACGCTGGCGTCCATCACCGAACAGACGCGCAAGATCAAGACCCGCGAAACGGCCGGCCTGCTGGTCGACCTGCTCGACATGACACAGCTGCTACCGACCAAACTGCGCAAGGCGCTTACCCAGCTCATGCCGCTCACCGGCAACTTTGTGGTGGACTCCTCAGTGCTCAACAATCTGGGCCGCGTACCCGACCTGCCCGATCCTGCCGGCAAGACCGGTCGCATCACCGCCATCCGTTTCTCGCCCCCCACCAATATGCCCATGGGTGTGGCCGTCGGAGCCGTGACCCTGCGCGGCGAGCTGACCGTGACCTTCCGCTACCGTCTGGCGCAATTTGACCGGCATGCGGCAGAGGCCTTCCGTGACCAGTTTGTGGGGCTGACCAATGAACTGGTTGCCTCCGCGCAAGGCACCCCGGACTGACGTGCATCAGCAGACGCACCCACCCGGAATGACTGCCGACGCACTGACTGCCGACATCCGCCAGACGCTCTCGCAGGCACGCATCGTGCCGCAGACGCTGCCGGATTGTGGCGGCCTGCAGCTTTACCTGCTGGCCTCCGACTTTCCGCAGGACGCCCTGAGCCACACAGAAATGCACGCCGCCCTGCACGAACCTGCCTACTGGATTTTCTGCTGGGCCTCCGGTCTTGCACTGGCCCGCAAGATCCTGCGCGAACCGGATCTGGTGCGGGGCCGCAAGGTGCTGGATTTTGGTGCCGGCTCGGGCGTGGTGGCTTGTGCCGCCGCGCTGGCCGGTGCCCGCGAGGTGGTGGCATGCGACATTGATCGCGCCTCCCTGCTGGCCTGCCGCGCCAATGCCGGACTGAACGGGGTGAGCGTGCGTCTGGCTGACGACTTCTTTGCCCTGACCGAAGACTTTGACCTGGTCCTGGCCGCCGACGTGCTTTATGACAAGGCGAATCACGGATTTCTCGACGACTTTCTGGCGCGCGCCCCCGAGGTGCTGGTGGCCGATTCGCGGGTGAAAAACCTGCAGGTGCCCCCGTATGAACTGGTGGGCGAGGAAGAGGCCGAGACCCTGCCCGACCTGAACGAGTTTGACGAGTTTCGCCGCGTGCGCTTTTACCGGGGACAGCGGCACCCGCGCTGATTGCCCGCGCAACCACCAGGAATGCCAAGCGGTACATGGACAAGCGGTGCTCCGGCAAGGCAGACTTGCGGGGTTGGCAGGGTTGTCCCGCCTGTGCTTGTGCATTGAATAATAACGAGAATGTCCGCTTCCGCTGCCGTTTCCACAGGTGACCGACTCAGCTTCACGATTTTCGTGGCTGTGGTGCTGCACGCCATCCTGATTTTTGGCGTGGCCTTTACTGCGCCCCGCATCGAACTGCCCAATGTGATGGAAGTGACACTGGCGCAGCACCAGAGCAACACCGCCGACAAGGACGCCGACTTTCTGGCACAGGCCAACCAGAAAGGCAGTGGCAGCCTCGACAAGGCGGCCATGATCACCAGCCCGCACCAGTCGCGTTTTCACGACAGCGACATCAATGAAATCCAGCCGGAAGAAAGCCGTGCGGCCATGAAAGCCAGCGAGGCAAAACGCCGGCAGGTCATCACCACCACCGCATCGTCCCGTCGCCAGTACGACAACCGCAAGAGCAGCGAACTGCGTCAGGAACAGACGGAAGTGCGTGAGGCGCAACTGGCAAGGGCCTGGCAGTCGGACGAGATCTCCAGCCTGGAAGCACGTCTGGCCGCCAAGAAGCAGGCCTATGCCAAGCGTCCCAAGGTACGCACGGTATCGACCATTTCCACACGTTATGACCGTGATGCGGCATATGTGGATGCCTTCCGCTCGCGCGTGGAAGAAATCGGCAACAAGAATTATCCGGAGGCGGCGAAGCGCAGGAACCTGTACGGGAATGTGCGTTTGCTGGTGGCCGTTTTGCCGTCGGGACGGGTGAAGGAAATTGTGGTGCTGAAGTCGTCGGGACATCGCGTGCTGGATGAGGCGGCACGGCAGAGTGTGCGGCTGGCGGAGCCGTTCATGCCGTTTCCGGCGAGCATTCGCAAGGATACGGATATTCTGCAGGTGATCCGGACGTGGAAGTTTTCGGATTCGGACAGGATGTCGGCGGAGAATTGAGTTTTTTGGGGTGGGGGGGCTACTGCTTAGGGCGGTGCGCCTTCCGCGGGAGGTTCTTTCTTTTGCTTCGCCAAAAGAAAGAACCCAAAGAAAAGGCGACCCCGAATCGTTCGCCCCGCGTTGCGGGGTTCCCTGTTGTGCTCGTCTGGCTGCGGGGGCTGCGGAACTCGCCCTTGCGTTGCAATGGCTCAGACAGTCCTCGCCCTGATCCGCCGCCAGACTCCGCTCCTCGGCTCTCTTGGACGGGGACCCTTTAAAAGCGTGGGCGCACGGGCGCTTCGCTACGCTCGCTGGGTTCGGTGCTGTGTTGCCGCTTTGCTTCGCTCGCTGCGCCGCAAGGGCAAGGGCAAGGGCAAGGGCAAGGGCAAGGGCAAGGGCGCGGAGAGTCTGGGGTCTAATCAAAAATAAAAAAGCCGGCGATTTTTGCCGGCTTTTTTATTGCTTTGCTGCATTCAAACGATTTTACCAGCAGAGGACTTGCTTCTGGATGGTGATGAGGTCGTTGATGCCTTTTTCGGCGAGCAGCAGCATGCTGTCGGTTTCGCTGCGGCTGAAGGGTTTTCCTTCGGCGGTGCCTTGTACTTCGACGAAGCCGCCTTGCTGGGTCATGACGACGTTCATGTCGGTTTCGCAGGCGGAGTCTTCGGGGTAGTCGAGGTCGAGGACGGGGGTGCCGTTGTACATGCCGACGGAGACGGCGGCGATGAGGCCGGTCAGGGGATCCTGCTTCATCATTTTCTTGTTGAGCATGAAGGTCAGTGCGTCGACGAGGGCGACGCAGCCGCCGGTGATGCTGGCGGTGCGGGTGCCGCCGTCGGCCTGGATGACGTCGCAGTCGATGGTGATGGTGTTTTCACCGAGCTTTTTCAGGTCGACGCAGGCACGCAGGCTGCGGCCGATGAGGCGCTGGATTTCAAGGGTGCGGCCGCCCTGCTTGCCGCGGGAGGCTTCGCGGTCGGAGCGGGTGTGGGTGGCGCGGGGGAGCATGCCGTATTCGGCAGTGATCCAGCCTTCGCCTTTGCCCTTCAGGAAACGGGGCACGCTGTTTTCGACGCTGGCGGTGCACAGGACCTTGGTGTCGCCGAACTCGACAAGGACGGAGCCTTCGGCGTGACGGGTGTACTGGCGGGTGATGGTGACCGGGCGCAGCTGGTCGGGGGTACGGCCTGAGGGACGCATGGATAGCTCCTGAATGTGCAGCCGTCCATTATACCGGCTTTGCCGGCAGCCCGCCCGTCCCGCTCATGACCGTTGGAGTTGCCGCGTCGATTCCGGGAGGCTCTGCTACAATCGCGGATTCTGTGGCGGGCTTGCCGCCCGGTTTCATCCGCCAGTTTTTTCAGGTTTTTGTGGAGATTTGCATGATACGCAGCATGACGGCTTTTGCCCGCGCCGAAATCAAGGGCGAGTTCGGGATGGTGGCCTGTGAGCTGCGCTCGGTGAATCACCGTTATCTGGAGCCGTCATTCCGCCTGCCGGACACGCTGCGTGATCTGGAGTTCCCGGTGCGCGAACGTCTGCGCAACACCCTGACCCGGGGCAAGGTGGAAGTGCAGTTTCGCGTGGACATGGCCGATGCCGGCGGTGGCTCGGTGGCGCTGGACCGTGAGCTGGCCCGCCAGCTGGTGGATGCCGCGGCCGAGATTGACCAGATGACCCGCCATGCCGCGCCGCTGAGTGCCACCGACATCCTGCGCCTGCCCGGCGTGATCCGCAGCCGCGACGTGGACACCGAGGCCTTGCATGCTGCCGCCCAGGAAGCGTTTGAACAGGCGCTGACCGGCTTTCTGGCCATGCGCGAACGCGAAGGCAGCGAGCTGGCCCGCCTGATCGAGGACCGCCTTGCCGCCATGGTGGCCGAGACCGAGAAGGTACGGGTGCGCATGCCGGTGATCATGGCGCATTACCGCGAACGCATGCTGGCGCGTCTGGCCGAGATCAAGGAAGACCTCAATGTCGACCGCCTGGAACAGGAAATGGTGCTGTTTGCCCAGAAGATCGACGTGGCCGAAGAGATGGACCGCCTGACCTCGCATGTCGCGGAAATCCGCCGCGTGCTCAGGGACAAGGGCGCGGTCGGCCGGCGTCTGGACTTCCTGATGCAGGAGCTTAACCGCGAGGCCAACACGCTGGGCTCCAAATCGGTGAATGCCGACAGCACCCTGTCGTCGGTCGAGCTCAAGGTACTCATTGAGCAGATGCGCGAGCAGATACAGAATATCGAATAACCCCTCTTGCAAGGTCTCGTGTGAGCCCTTTGCAAGACACGCCCCCTGCTAACGGAATTTCCCCATGTCCGGAACATTGTTTGTGGTATCCGCCGCCAGCGGCACCGGCAAGACCTCGCTGGTCAAGGCCCTGCTGGACGTCAAGGACGGCATTGGCGTGTCGGTCTCGCACACCACCCGGCCCATGCGCCCGGGCGAAGAGGATGGCGTGAACTACCACTTCACGGCCCGCGACGACTTCCAGCGCATGATCGAGGCCGGTGACTTCCTGGAGTATGCCGAGGTGTTCGGCAACCTTTATGGCACCTCGCGCCCGTGGGTGGACGCGCAGCTCAAGAGCGACCGCGACGTCATCCTGGAGATTGACTGGCAGGGTGCCCAGCAGGTGCGCCGCCTGATGCCGGACGCCGTCAGCCTGTTCATCCTGCCCCCCTCGCTGTCCGTGCTGGAACAGCGCCTGCGTGGCCGAGGCACCGATGCCGAAGAGGTGATTGCCCATCGCCTGCGCGAGGCCCAGGGCGACATCAGCCACTATGCCGAGTTTGACTACCTGGTGATCAACGACGACTTCAATGCCGCGCTGGCCGACCTCAAGGCCATCGTGCGCGCTGCCCGCCTGAGCCACCGCTCGCAGACGGCCCGCCACGAGCACCTGCTGACCCGGCTGATCACGTAAACCCCGCCCTTGCAACGATTCCGGCCCCGAGCCAGACCGGGCATCCGGCGGGCCGGCCTTGCGGGCGCCGGGCGGCTTGCGTAGACTCCGCCC
>JBASJP010000035.1:0-17160 GCA_049655345.1 Moraxellaceae bacterium | reverse complement strand
AACCTGGGCCGAGACGGGTGCCGCCGTCAATGCGCTGGCCGCCCATTTTAAAAGTCTGGGCCTGCGCCGTGATGACGTAGTCATTTTGCAATTGCCCAATGTCTGGGAGCTTATCGTCCTGTATTTCGCCATCAGTGCGGCCGGTGGCATTCCTTCTCCGCTGCCCATGCAGTGGCGGCGGCGCGAGCTGGGCTATGTGGCCGAGCTGACACAGGCGCGTTTTTATGTGGCACCACCCGCCTTCAAGGGCGAAAACTTCCTCGGGTTTATTGACGACCTGGAAACCAGTCACTGCATTGCGCACCGTCTTTCCCTGAGCGATATCGGCACCTGGGCCAGCGTCGGCAGTCACGCCAGCGTCGGCAGTCACGCCAGCGCGGCAGAAAAAGCCGGCGTGGGTGTGCTGGACGCCAATGACGTGTTCAGCCTGTGCTGGACTTCGGGCACGGAGTCCACGCCCAAGGGCTGCCCGATGACACACAACAACTGGTTTTTCCAGTCCAGAAGCCTCATGGGCCTGCTCAATGTGAAAGACGGCGACCGCATGCTGTGCGTGGCTCCGCTGGTCAATATGACCGGCGTCGGCGTGATGTTGCTGCCCTGGCTGTTCAATGCCGGCACCATGATGCTGCACCATCCGGTCAATATGCCGCTGTTTTTAAAGCAACTGACCACCGAGCAGGTGCAGTACACGATTCTGGTGCCCGCCATTCTCAACATGATTCTTAAGCTGCCCAATGCGGATCAGCTCGATCTTTCCTCGGTACGCACCATTGTCACCGGCTCAGCACCGCCCTCGGCCTTTGCGTTGACCGAATTCAAGCGCCGCTGGGGCATTGAAATCACCAATATCTGGGGGCAGAACGAAGGCACGGCCCTGATCGCCGGCCCGCTCGATGTGCCGGACCTGGCCATGCGCGTCAATCACATGCCCTGGTGGAACAAGACGGATGTGCAGTGGCCGTCTAAGATTGCCGGCGTGGAAATCAAGCTGGTGGGTGAAGACGGACAACTGAAGTCCGGCACCGATGCGGTTGGCGAGCTGGCCTATCGCGGCCCCAATGTGTTTCCCGGTTATTTCCGTCGCCCCGACCTGAACGCCAAGGCCTTCGACAAGGACGGTTTTTTCTACAGTGGCGACATGTTCAAGGTGCTGCAGGACAAGTACCTGAGCTTTTTTGACCGCGCCAAGGACATCATCATTCGCGGCGGTTTCAACATCAGCGCCGCCGAAATTGAAAACCTCGCGCTGGGTCATGCCGGTATTCTTGATGCCGCTGCCATTTCTGTGCCGGATGACACCATGGGCGAAAAAGTCTGCCTGTGCATCGTGCCGCGCGATGTGGATGCACCGCCCACCCTGAACGACATCGTGCAGTGGATGAAGGAGCAGGGCGTGGCCAGCTACAAGCTGCCGGAGCATCTGCGTCTGGTGAAAGAAATTCCGCGCAATCCGGTGGGCAAAATTCTGAAAACCGAATTGCGCAAATAAGCCGGCTTGCCCCAGAAAAAAATCCGGGAGAACCTTTGATGAGTTACCAGTATCTGCTGGTGGAAAAATACGATAACGGTCACGCGCTGGTGCAGTTCAACCGCCCCCGGCAGTTGAATGCCCTGTGCACGGGCCTGCTCGATGAACTGAACGAGGTGCTGTCCGCGTTCAATACCGATGACAGCGTGCGCGCGGTGGTGCTGACCGGCAACGAGCGTGCTTTTGCCGCTGGCGCCGACATTACTGAGTTGGCGGATTTTACCGCCGTCGATGCCCGTCAGCATTTTGCCCGCCCCAGCTGGCGCGCCATTGAACACTTTCGCAAACCCATTATCGCGGCGGTCAGAGGCCTGGCATTGGGCGGCGGTTTTGAACTGGTCATGCAGTGCGACATGGTTCTGGTGAGCAGCGATGCCACCCTCGGTCTGCCCGAGGTCAAGCTCGGCGTCATTCCCGGGGCCGGCGGCACGCAGCGCCTGCCCGGGATTGTCGGCAAGGCACTGGCCATGGAAATGATCCTGAACGGGCGCACGCTCAATGCCGAGGAAGCCGTGCGCTACGGCATTGCCAATTACGCCTATGCCCCGGATGAGGTGCTTGGCCGTGCGCAGGCACTGGCCATCGACATCGCCACCCGCGCCCCACTGGCGGTGGAAATCGCCAAGGAGTGCGTCAATGCTGCCCTTGATGAAACCCTGAGCCATGGTTTGGCCACGGAGCAGCGACTTTTTCACCTGCTGTTTGCCACCGAAGACCGGGCAGAAGGCTTCAAGGCCTTTGTGGAAAAACGTCCGCCACAATGGCGCCGCCGCTAGGTGCTGGTGGCAACCCAAAAGCATTGGCCCGAGGGCGAGCCTCCCACAGTCACGACTTGCCGGATTTTACGTTTCACCTGACAAGAGACATTGAAAATGAACGTCAATGAGTGCGTCATCCTGGATGCCATACGCACCCCCATCGCCAAGGGCCATGCCCAGCGCGGCGCTCTGCGCGCGCTGCGCCCCGACGCCCTGTTCGCACATGTCATCAATGCCCTGCTCGACAGAAACGCCATCGCGCCGGCGGCGATTGAAGAGGTAATCGCAGGCTGCGTCACGCAAACAGGTGAGCAGGGCGGCAATATCAGCCGTCTTGCCGTGCTGCTGTCCAATCTGGATAACACCAGCAATGGCTTCAGCCTGAACCGCGCCTGTGGCAGCGCCCAGGAAGCCATTCATATCGGGGCGGCCAAGATTGATGCCGGCGATCTGGATTACGTCATTGCCGGCGGTGTCGAATCGATGAGTCACGTTACCATGTTCAGTGACCTTGGCGGTTATGACAAGGTCAACCCTGCGCTCATGAAAAAAATTGAAATCGTGCATCAGGGCGAATCCGCCGAGCGGGTTTGTATTGAGCACGACATCACGCGCGAACAAATGGACGACTTCAGCGCGCAAAGCCATCAACGCGCCCATGCCGCCGTGCAGCGTGGTTTTTACCGCAAGCTGCTCGCACCTATCGAGGGCCTGGACGCAGAGGGAAAACCGTTTCTACTGGATTATGATGAAGGCATTCGCGCCGAAATTGATCGCGAAAAAATGGCGCATCTGAACCCCGTGTTTCGTCCGCTGGGTGAAGGCCGCATTACGGGCGGCAATGCCAGCCAGATCAGCGACGGTGCCGCCGCCCTGCTGTTGGGCAACCGTGCCCGTGCCGTGGCCGACGGCCTGAAGCCGCGGGCCCGCTTCCGTGCCCGCTGCTGTGCCGCCGGCAATGCCACCATGGCACTGCTGGAGGTCATGCCGGCGGCTGAAAAAGCCCTGAAAAAAGCCGGGCTTTCCCTCAAGGATATTGACGTGGTGGAAATCAATGAAGCCTTTGCCAACGTGCCGCTGCTCTGGGCCAAGTGCACGGGTGCCGATATGGCCCGCATCAATCCTAATGGTGGTGCCGTGGCACACGGGCATCCGCTGGGTGCGACTGGCGCCATTCTGATGGGCAAGCTCCTGCAGCAACTGGAAGATACCGATGGTCAGTTCGGTCTGCAGATCATGTGCATTGCGCATGGCCAGGCCACCGCCACGATTATCGAACGAATCTGAAAGTCGCTGCCAATAAAAATATTTCCGTCAAAAAACGGCTGCATTCAAAAAAAGGAAAACTTTCATGAATTTTGATCTCACCGAAGAACAACACATCATCCGTGACACTGCCCGCCGCTTTGCCAAAGAAGTAATTGCCCCGCACTTCTATAAGCTCTCGACCACCAATGAAGTGCCTTATGACATTCTGGCCAAAATGGGCGACATGGGTTTCATGGGTATTCCCTTTGACCCTGAATACGGTGGCGGTGGCGGCGACTGGGTGTCCCTGCACCTTGTCATTGAGGAGCTGTCAAAAGCCGATATCGGCATGGGCACGCTGATTGATGTCACCACCAGCGTGGTGGCGCAGGAAATCAACCGCTTCGGCACGGAGGCGCAAAAGAAAAAATGGCTGCCTGATTTGTGCACCGGTAAAACCATCGGCTCGTTTGCCCTGACGGAACCGCATTGCGGCTCTGACGCCGCCGCCCTGAAAACTCGCGCCGTACTGGACGGTGACGAATGGGTGCTGAATGGCACCAAGCAGTTCATCACCAATGTCGGCCTCAAGAACTGCCCACTGGTAGTGGTGGCGGCGCGAGCCGAGATTGATGGCAAGGATCAGATCGTCACGTTTATTGCGCCAAAAAGTTCACCAGGCTTTATCGTGGGCCGCAGCTATCACAAGATCGCGTTTGATTCGGGCGCCACCAACGAACTGGTGTTTGACAATTGCCGCATCCCCAGGGACAGCATCCTGGGCGACCCCGGGCGCGGCTTTGCCCAGCACCTCAGCGTGCTGGAAACCGGGCGCATCAGCATTGCCGCCGCCTGCGTGGGCGCGGCCCAGGCCTGCCTGGAGCATTCACTGGCCTATGCCCGCGAACGCATCCAGTTTGGCAAACCCATTTTTGAGTTCCAGGCCACGCAGTTCAAGCTCAGCGACATGGCGGTAAAGATTGAAATGGCCCGCACCCTGTACCTGAAGGCCGCCTGGCTCAAGGATCAGGGCCGCCCGCACACCTTTGAAGCCGCCAGCGCCAAACTGTATGCCTCGGAAATTCTTGAGCAGTGCGCCAGCGATGCCGTGCAGATTTTTGGCGGCAACGGCCTGATGGAGGATTACCCGGTCGCCAGCATTTTCCGCTCCAGCAAAATCATGCAGATTGTGGAAGGCACATCGGAAGTGCAGCGCATCATTATCGGCCGTCTGCTCGCCTCCGGCGTGCATATCTGACCAGCACTGCCCGAGAGCCGGCGGAAATGCCAGACAGGTCAGGCTTGCCCGGGATCCACGGGTGCCTGATATTCGCGACAGAGTGCTATACCGCTCAGGAGTTATGATGTCCCACCAGACTAAGGCACCGGCGCCCACCGCCGTCGCGCCCGCAGAGTTCACTTGGCTTTCCAACCCGCTCGACTGGCGACCCATCGACCGGTTCATCCTGCTGGCCTCACTGGTGATGCTTGTACCCGTGCTGTTGTCCGCCATACTGCTGGCGACAGTGTCCCTCGCGCCGTATTATCTGGATCCCGATGTCACGCGGCTACTGCTCATCCTGTGCGCATGCCACGGCATCCTGCTCGCAGGATTTCTCGGCTTTGCGCTGCGGCGGCGGCAACATATTCACGACTGGCAAGCGTTTGAAAACTTCACCATAGCCTCCTTCATCATCACGGTGCTGGCCTGCAGCTACGCTACCGGCACGCACTTCACCGAAGGACTGCTGATAATCTTTCTTGGCATCAACATTGCCTCGGCGCTGGTCAACATCCGCAAGATCTGGGTCGCCTACTTTGGCGTGTGTATCCTGATGGCGTTGCTCGCGGTGAGTGATTTCAGCGGTGCATTGCCGCCGGCACCACTGTTTGCGCACCCGCCGCTGAACCCGGATGGCTCGCCGCTCTCCGGCTGGCTGGCTGTGCATGTAACGGTTGCGGCCGTGCTGCTCGCCATTACCAGTATCAGCCTGACAGCGGTCGGTCGGTGGGTGGAACGTGAGAGCTTGTACCGCGAGATGTCAACCATCGACGGCCTCACCCGCCTGACCAACCGCCGCTCTTTTATTGAACGCGGGCAAAGTGAGTTCTCACGCGCACAACGGATTCCTACCAGCGCCCTCGCCTGCGTGATGGTCGACCTCGATCACTTCAAACGCATCAACGACACCTGGGGCCACCATGCCGGTGACCAGGTACTCATCGCCGCCTCGACGATCATGATGAGTGGCGCGCGGCATTATGACGAAGTGGGCCGCTATGGCGGCGAAGAATTCGCAATCCTGTTGCCGGGTCTGACGCTGGAGGCTGCCGTCATAGTCGCTGAGCGCATTCGGGAAAAAATTGCCGACGCCCAGATCAACGTCGATGGCAATCCTATTGCCATCACCGCAAGTTTCGGTGTCGCCAGCTTTCCGGCGCCCGGCATTACGAATCTCAACGACCTGCTCAAGGCTGCAGACAAGGCACTGTATGCAGCAAAGGAATCCGGCCGCAATCGGGTGGTGACGGCGGCACAGATTTCTTCAGGCGCCACCTGAACCGATAATCTGATCCCGCCCCCGCTTTTCACCCGATCATGCGGTCTCGGGCTTTCGTTGGGAATGGGGCAACCCTGGGTACAACTCGACATTGATGCCGTCGAAACCTGTGACGGGAGCGCGCTGCAAGAGGACGGTATGCCGTCGGATTGACAGCCTAGAGTATTTGCTCTAAAAATCCAAAGCGAAGTGTTGGCCACCACTGGAGTGGATCCCATGCAAACCTTAGAAATTCTGCCGGCCGGGTTGTCGCGCCGCACTTTTTTGAAAGTCTCTGCGGCCGGCAGCCTGGTGCTCGGCGCCGCCAGCATGACGGCGTTACTGACGGGTTGCGAACGTCAGGCAGCCGTTGCCCAGGGCTTCAAGGTTCTGCGTCCGCAGGACCTGCCGATGCTTACCCGCCTGCTGCCTGCTGCCCTCGACGGCGCGCTGCCTGTGGATGCTGTCGCGCGCGCTCAAGCCGTGCAGCAAGTCGTAGCGTCATTTGACCAGTTGCTCGCCGATACTTCTGCTTCGGCACGCGCAGGCTTCCTGCAACTGCTCGATTTGTTTGATCTGGGTATCGTTCGCGGTCCGTTGTTGGGCTTGTGGAAGTCCTGGAAAAAATCCGATGAGGCCGACGCTGCCGCCATGCTTGAGCGCCTCGGTGGCAGCAGCATCGGCTTGTTGCGCGGCGCCTACAACGGCATGGTGACCATGGCGATGCTGGCGTGGTATCTGGAGCCTGCGCACCAGGCGACGACAGGCTATCCAGGCCCGCCACGCAAGGTCGTTTCCTGATTTGCACCTTCACGCACGTTTTGCGGCACAAAAACACGCGTCGCAACACCCCATAACCGTACGAAATGCAACACGGAATTCCCGATGAAAATGAATGAACTTGAAGTTCGCGTGCCCGACCCGTGGAAACAGGGTCTTGCTTCAGGCTGGAATGTCTCCAACGCCAGTGCGCTCGAAAACGATACGACGCTTGAGTGTGATGTTGTCATCGTTGGCTCCGGTGCCGGCGGCGGCACGACAGCGGAAATTCTCACCCAGGCGGGACTTGCGGTCATCATCGTCGAGGAAGGCATTCTCAAAACGTCTGACCAATTCAACATGAATGAGCGCGAGGCATATCGCGATCTCTATCAGGAAGGGCTTGCACGCGGCACCAAGGATGGCTCCATCGGCGTTATTCAGGGCCGCAGCGTTGGCGGCTCCACCACCGTCAACTGGACATCGAGTTTCCGCACGCCGGATAACACCCTTAATTACTGGGCAGAGCGTTTCGGCGTGAAGGGTGTTGCGCCAGCAGAAATGGCGCCCTGGTTCGATCACATGGAAGCGCGCCTGAACATCCA
The DNA here is from genome assembly GCA_049655345.1 of Moraxellaceae bacterium. Lineage (GTDB taxonomy): Bacteria > Pseudomonadota > Gammaproteobacteria > Pseudomonadales > Moraxellaceae > UBA2031. The sequence continues at coordinate 9,719 of JBASJP010000035.1, read as the reverse complement.
TCCCTGGGCCATGCCGCCAAATACCAACAACAACATCCTGCGCGTGGGCTGCGAAAAGCTCGGTTATGACTGGGCGATCATCCCGCGCAACATTAACGGCTGCTGGAATCTCGGTTATTGCGGTATGGGCTGCCCCACCAATGCCAAACAATCAATGCTGGTGACGACCATCCCGGCAGCACTGTCAGGCGGCGCCAAACTGGTGTGGCGTCTGCGGGCGGAACGCGTGAAGATGCAGGGCGATCGCGTCACCGGTGTTGAATGCGTTGCGCTCACCGCGGATGGCCAGACGACCACCGGCAGAAAGGTGTCGATCCGCGCGCGCCATACGGTGCTGTCGGGCGGCGGCATCAACACGCCCGGCCTGTTGTTGCGCTCGCGGGTGCCCGATCCGTATAAGCGCGTTGGCAAGCGCACTTTTTTGCATGCCGGCCCCTCCTCCGCGGCGCAGTTCGGCGATGACGTTGAGTCCTATTACGGGGCGCCGCAGTCCGTGTATTCCGATCACTTTCTCTGGTCGGAAGGTGTCGACGGGCCGATGGGCTTCAAACTTGAAGTCGCGCCACTGCACCCGGGATTTGCTGCCGTGTTGATGGGAACGCACGGCAAGCAAAACCTTGACGACATGCAGCACCTGCCCAAAATCAACACCATGGTTGCGCTGATGCGCGACGGTTTTCACGAAGGCAGCCCGGGTGGCAACGTCGAGTTGCGCGATGACGGCTCGCCGGTAATCGACTATCCAGTAACCGACTACCATCTCGAAGCCGCCCGACATGCGCACGACGTGATGGTGCAGGTTCAGTTTGCTGCCGGGGCAAAACGGGTGCGGCCGGCAACCTCAAATCCGCTGTGGTTCACCTCGCTGTCCGACGCGCGTAAGGCACTGCAGGCACAGAAGTACAGCGCGTATCACACCAAGCTTGCCTCGGCCCACGTCATGGGTGGTTCCTGCATGGGCGAGGATCCGAAGATCGCGGTCTGCAACAGTCAGGGTCGTTATCACCATCTGCGGGATCTCTCCGTACTGGATGGCTCGCTGTTCCCGACATCAATCGGCGCCAACCCGCAACTGTCGGTCTACGGACTCACCTCGCGGCTGGCCACGGCGCTGGCGGCTGACCTCAAGGGCTCCAGCCAGCCGGTAGCAATGCCCAAACCAGCATAAGAGCGACCACCGCCACATCGACCACGGTGAGCCAGGGGCGCTTTTCGCCGTCGCCGGACGTTTGTACGGTCTTCACCTTGCGGCCCGCAGGCGGGCCGCTGGCGATTTGGTACGTGATCGCGTGCATGCGAACCGTGTCGAGAGAAAGTCTTCGCGGCAGGCGCGCAGTTCAGGCGCCTATTTTTCCTTTGAAGCGTCCCATCAGCGCATTGAGGCCCGTGGGGCTAAGACGCGCCAGGTAATCAGTCAGAAAGGAATCGGCGCCCACCCGCACCCGGGCACGGTTGTGGCGGATGGCGCCCTCGATTTTTTCTGCTACCCGCTCAGGGGCGGCACCGAAGCGTTTCATCATCTCCTCGCCCTGTTGCGCCAAGCCGCCGTCGCCATTCTGATGCGTGCGGGACGCCTTCATGATATTGGTGCGAATGACCCCGGGATGAATTGCGGTGACGCCAACACCGGTGCCGACCAGTTCCGCCCGCAGCGATTCGGTGAAGCCACGCACGGCAAACTTGCTGGCGCAATAGGAGCTCTGGGTGGGCACGCCGTAGAAGGCGAACATGCTGGAAATATTGACCAGATGGCCATCACCGGCGCGGCGCAGATGCGGCAGGAAGAACTTGCAGCCGTAGACCACGCCCCAGAAGTTGATGCCGAACAGCCACTCGAAATCCTCCAGCGTTTGGATCTCCAGCGGATCGGCAACCATGACGCCGGCATTGTTGACGACAATGTGCACCGCGCCGTGGGCCGCCAGCACCGCGTCGGGAAAGGCAGCCATCTGCGCCTTGTCGGCGACGTTCACGGTATGGGTGCTCACGGCGATCCCGTAACGTTTGAGAGATTCCGCCACCGGCGCGAGCGCTTCGGTATTGATGTCGGCCAGCGCCAGCACGCAGCCAGCCTGCGCCAGCCGAGTCGCCGTGGCCAGGCCGATGCACTGCCCGCTCCGGTGACGACGGCAACTTTACCCTTCATATCTTTCATGGATATTCTCCTGCGGCCCATTGGCAACGAAGCATCAGCTTATCACTCCCTTTGCACTACGACATTCTTTTGACCGAGGTGTCCGCCGGGTCGTTCATCGCAAACGGGGTAGAACCCTGGCAGTTGTACAACGTCAACGAAGACCCGGGTGAAACCCGCGACCTGGCGGCCAAGCACCCGGAAAAGCTCGCGGCACTCAAGAAGTTGTGGGAGGTTGAGGCGCTCAAGTACATCGTCTATCCGTTGTACGACGACATTGCCGCGCGATTGGCCCACATCAGCTCAATGGGCGGCGCGCCAAGGAATACCTGTACTATTATCCGCAGCGATCCCCAGCCCGCTTATGCCGCCGCACCCCAACGACGCAACGCCGCCTCCAGGGTGGGCAGTGACAACGGCTTGGGCAAATGATCGCTCATGCCCGCCGCAAAGCACCGCTCGCGGTGCTCCGGCAGGGCATGAGCGGTGAGCGCGATGATGGGCAGCGGCGGCAAGCCCATGGATTTTTCCCGGGCACGCACCAGCCGGGTAGCCTCATAACCGTCCATGACCGGCATTTCGCAATCCATCAGCACCATATCAAAAACGGCGCCACCTTCCAGCAGACTCAGCACTTCACGGCCATTACCGCACATGACTGGCTTGATACCGAGCACCTTGAGCAATCCGCTAATGACCAATTGATTCACGGCGTTATCTTCTGCTACCAGCAGCCGCAGCCCGGCAAGCGGCGATTGATCGGCATGAAGTTGGCTGTTCTCGATTACGTGCGGCGCATCTATTTCTTGCAGCAACACAGTGAACCAGAAGGTAGCGCCATGTCCTGGCGTACTGCGCACACCGATCTGACCACCCATCATCTCCACCAACTGGCGGCTGATGGCCAAGCCCAGCCCGGTGCCGCCATAGTTACGGGTGACGGACGAATCGGCCTGATTAAACGCCTGAAACAGCCGTTCACTATCGACCACGTTGAGACCAATGCCGGAATCCTCAACCTGCACACTCAAATAAAAATCCTGCGCCGTGTTGCCCGGCATGTTGCTGGCATGCAAAATAACATGGCCTTGGCTGGTGAATTTTACGGCGTTGCCAAGCAGGTTAAGCAGCACCTGGCGCAGATGCCCCTCATCGCCGCGCACCCACTCCGGTAGGCTTTTGTCGATTTTCGCCCGCATAATGAGCGGCTTTTCCATGGCAGTGGCAGTAGCCATGCCAAGGCATTCGTCGAGAAGATCACGCAGCCTGAAGTCGACATGATCCAACTGCATCTTCCCGGCACTGATTTTTGAGTAATCGAGAACGCTGTTGATGACTGTAAGCAGAGATTTCCCGGCGCCTTGTAGCATCTCAATATGGCGGCGCTGCTCCGGATCAAGGCGACTAACAGCAAGCAACTGGCTGAAACCGAGCACAGCATTGATGGGGGTGCGAATTTCATGGCTCATGGCCGCCAGAAAATCGCTCTTCGCAGTACTTTCGGCGCGCGCAAGCATACTTTCCTTTTCATGCAGCAGCCGCTCATCGTTGAGCGAATTGATACGGTTGGCCAGCGCCAGCGACAAGAGAATCAGCTGCACGCTGAAACCGACCTGCATGACGCGCAAGCTGCTATCAAACCTGAAATGAAACCCATAACTGGCCACAGCGGCAAACATTTCGGCCAACAGAAAAATCCCCCAGGCCAATAAAAAAATAGACGCCTGAGCCTGCCCCGCTCGCCAGCCCTTGACTCCTGCATACAAAAGAGGTGGCGTTACGAGCATAATTATCGCCGGCAGAACGCTAGCAATATATTCCAGCGGCAGAAAAAGGTAGAAAGCGATTCCTCCTGCAAGCAGATAAGCGACCGCCTTGAGCAGCCTGTCTGTATGCGACCATTGCGGTGTCGCCAAAAATTCACGTGCAAATAGCGCGCCGGCACACATCAAACAAAGCATAAATACGTGCGGCGAACGGGAGTTCCACTCCGGCCATCCTGGCCACAATAAATAGTTGAGACCATCTACTGCACCGAAAAAAAACAGACCCAATATCAAGTGCGCAAGGTAATATGCATAAAATCTTTCCCGCGTCCTCAGGAACAGGAGGAGATTGTAAAAGAACAGCCCCGCACCAATGCCGAAAAAAATACCCTGCCACCATTTTCTTTCTATACGCTCTTCGATAAAAACCGAATCACTGCTGATGCTGATTGGCGCCACAAAAGGCGAATGTGTTTCAATCCGCAAGTAATAATCCTGTGCCTGCCAAGCCGCCAGATGCAGAGGAAAATCAATCGAGGGCATACGCATGGGGCGGTCGGCATAAGGCTCGGCGCTCCCGGCAATCAATACCTTGACGCGCTCACCTTCCAACATGAAAAGCCGCACATGATCGAGTCCGGGAAAACCGACATCCAATACCAGCGCCAACGGCTCGGCACTGCTGTTGGCCAAACGAAACCGGAACCAGCAAGAATGGGCTTGATAACCGAACGATATGAGCTCACTTTTCAGCGGGTGGTAAGCGAGATTGCGCGCCGCATCCAGGTCATCGACGCGATAGCCCGGACAGCTGTAAAGTATCGATGGCCCCAACGCGGTTTTGGTTACCGGATTCTTGAGCGGTAACGCCGTTGGCTCAATAGCCCAAGCCTGCGCCAGCACAGCCAGCCACAGCAGGCCTGCCGCCAGAAGGCGCCTTGCAATTGACAAGTCATTCGCGTCGTCCATGACAGAGAACACCCTTACTTCGACATCGCACCCATGGCCTTCATCATGGCGGGATAACGCTTGGCGTACTCCCCGAAAATCAGTTCCGGATCGAGATCGTTCATCGGTGCGTGGTAACGCAGATATTCCATGCGCAATCTGCCCTGACTGTTTTCCATTTCCTGGAAAATGGCGTCGTTTTCACCATCGAATTCCAGGGCCGGCGATTTCATCTTCTCGCACAACTCGCGATTGAACGCCGGCGTAAGTTTTACCCAGCGCCCACCCAGATAAAAATCCGCGTAGCCGTGGTAGTAAAAAATATCGGTGCCCATCAACTGCGTCAGTTGCGGACTGGTGAAGTGGTTGCGCACATCCGCAAACCCCAGACGGGTGGGAATGCCGGCGGCACGACCAACTGCTGCCAGCAGCACTGCCTTGCCAACACAATAACTGCGGCCCTGACTCAACACATGACTAGCCCGCAGACCGTCAGCATCCAGCGTGCAACTGAACGGGTCATAACGAATATCGTCACGAACTGCGTAATAAAGGGCGATAGCGCGCTCGCGATCGCTGCCGGCACCGGCACACACCTTGTCGACATAGGCGCGTACCGCGTCCTGATCGTGGTCAAGATAGGGGGTGGCTTGCAGATACTCCGGCGTATTCATATTCGTATTCGTATTCATGTCAAAAAGATCCGTCGTGGGTGGCAGTTGCAGTATTTTGCGGCGTATGAGGGCACACTATCAACATATCGTCACCAGCATCGATCAGCGGCCTTGCCAGTGTGGCGCGCGTTTTTCGGCAAACGCCCGCGGCCCCTCGATGGCATCCTGGCTGGCGTATACCGGCTTATATATTTTCTCCGCGTTGAGCAGGCCTTGGTCACAGCCGAGGCTCGTCGCTTCGTTCAAGCATTGCTTTGCCGCCATCACCGACAACGGCGCCGCCATGGCAATACGTCGCGCCAGATCCTGCGCGCGCGCCAGTACCGCCTCCGGCGTTGCCTCAAGATAATTAAGAAACCCCACCTGATACAGGCGCTCGGCCGGAAGCATGTCGCCGGTCAGCACGGTTTCCTTCAACAGGGCCTGCGGCATCATCCACAACAACGGTACCGCCCAAGGTGAACCGCGCCCCACCTTCACTTCGGTAATGCCGCCCTGCGTGCCGGCCAGGCCCACCCGCAAATCACAACTCAACGCCAACGCCATGCCACCCGCCGGGAAATGCCCGTTGATGGCAGCGATCACCGGCTTGCGCATGGCGCGCATGCTGTGATTGAAGGGGTCGGTGAGATGTTCGAGGATGTCCTTGCCCGTTTCGGCCTTGAGCCTTGCCGCTTCGCGCAAATCCATGCCGGCACAAAATGTACCGCATGAGGTGGCGGTCAGTATCGCTACGCGCACTGCCGGATCATTCTCAAGCTTCTGCCAGGCATCATGCAGCAGGCGCGTCAACAAGGGTGTCAATGAGTTGCGACGCTCGGGACGATTGAGCGTAATAGTAGCGATGCCGTTATCGACGGCGTACAAGAGTTCGCTTTGTTGATGATCTTGTTCCGACATGAGCGACCTTCCTGATGGGAAAAATTCCTGATGCGCACTTATTAAGTTTATCTGCCGCCTTATCCTGCAGTTGGCAACAGTCACCTTGGCGGGCAGGCTACATTCACACACTTACGCTGGTCCGGCGAACCGCAACTGATCTTTTCTTTCCTGGCGCGGCACGCCGGTATATTCCAGCCGGACACTTCTCAGTAAGACTTCGGCATTCCCAGCACATGCTCGCCGATATAGTTGAGCAGCATCTCGTTATTGATCGGGGCGATTTCCATCAACCGGATCATTGGCCACAACGTGATAATGTCGTAGTCGCGATCAAATGCGTAACCGCCGTGGGTCTGGATGGCCGCGTCCATGGCTGCTGCCGCTGCGCGTGACGCCAGCAACTTGGCCATGTTGGCGTGCGCACCGGCGTCTTCGCCAGCATCGAAACGTTCCGCCGCGCTGTACGTCATCAGCCGTGCCGCTTCCAGCTCTGCCTTGGCCAGCGCCAGACGATGCTGCAGCGCCTGGTAGCCACCGATCGGTTTACCGAATGGCTTGCGATCGAGTGAATAGGCGACTGCTTTTTTCAGCACGTAATCGCCCAGACCCAATGCCGCCGACGCCGCGAGCAGCCGCTCGGAATTCAACCCCTCGAACATGAGCTTCGCGCCCTTGCCAGCTTCACCGATCAGCGCATCGGCCGGCAGGCGCACATTGTCGAAAAACACCATGTACTGGCGTTCTGCGGTTTCCACCTGGATATTGAGCAGTTGCAGCTGGATGCCGGGCGACTTCATGTCAATCACAAACAACGACATGCCTTCCGTGCGATTTTTCACCTCGGATGCTTTCTGCGTTCGCGCAATCACCAGCATGAAATCCGCATCGCGAGCACCGGAAATGAACACCTTCTGACCATTGAGCACCCAACCGTCACCATCGCGCGCTGCAAAAGTGCTCATGTTGAAACTGTTGGTACCGGCGTTGGGTTCGGTGATTGCGAAACAGAGCTTGACCGAACCGTCGCAGGTCGGCGTGACAAATTTTGCTATCTGCCCCGGTGTGCCGTGCCGAATGATGGGCACGCGACTTAAGCCCGTGACCACCAGGAACAGCGTCGGCACACCACCCAGAGCGAGCGCTTCACCCAGCGCAACAATCTCGACCACACCACCACCGGAGCCACCATGCTCCTCAGGCACCGACAGGCCCAGCAGGCCGTACTCACCCATCGCCCGCCACATTTCCTCAGGGAAACAGTCTTTTTTGATACAGTCGAGAATGTAGGAGCGCGGATACTTTTCAGAAATGCCGCGGGTGGCGTCCTGTACGTTACGGATACGGGTAGCCAGTGACTCTGCGACAGGTTCGGAGGCGTTTGTTGTTTTCATCGCAATTCCTTGATTAAAAATCACAATACATGACTTTAGCACACTGTTCGGATGCGTAAAGCTGGCCAGCGCACTCAGGCATTACGCCTGCGACCAGCGGTCATCGCGCCCACTTCCCACATGGAAGCCTCTCCGCTAGCATCACGACCGGCATACCATATACAGCAGCCATGAGGCATACAGACGGGCCGGTGGCCTGCTGCAAATCCGGCACAACAACAAAGACGATAATTGGAGAGACCCATGCAGGCCCAACAGACTGCCGACCGCCCCTGGACTCAGTTCTACCCCAGCCTGCCGGATTTCAACCAGCCGGTGTTGAGTCTCGCCGATGATGTAGAGCGGCACGCCAAAGAGCAGCCCCTGGCTGCTGCTGCCGAATATCTCGGCGTCACGCTGCGCTACGGTGAATTGAATCGTTTGAGCAATCGCCTCGCCAATGCCCTGCGTGAGCGCGGCGTTCAACGTGGCGAAACCATTGGCCTGCACCTGCCGAATACCCCGCAGTATCTCATCGGACTGATTGCCGCTTCGAAGCTCGGCTGCCCGGTAACCGGTGTTTCCCCCCTGCTGACGACGCCGGAAATCGAATATCAGTTCAAGGATGCCGACGTACGCTTCCTGATCACGCTCGATCAACTTTATACCGCCGCCGTGTTGCCCGCAGATGGTCGCCTGGGCTTGTTGCGCGGCGTATTCGTTACCGGCCCGATCGACTTTTTACCCGTCTGGAAGCAACAACTTGCCTATCTGCTGAAAAAATTGCCGCGCTCGAACTGGAAGGCCATGACGCACACCCCCACCGAAGCGTTCATGCCAGCGGTGAAGCGCGCTACCGATACCCGGGTACACACGGAAATTGCCGACGACGAAACCGTCTTTATCCAGTACACCGGTGGCACCACCGGCAAACCGAAAGGCGCCGAGCTGACCAAGAAAAGCATGTTCGCCAATGGCCTGCAGGCCAGTGCCTTTATGGGCAGCGAGAGCAAGGATACTTTCGCCTCGGCGTTTCCGTTGTTTCATCAGGCCGGGCTGTCAATTGCACTGATGTCGCTGCGCACCGGTGCCCGCCAACTACTCATTCCTAATCCGCGTGACATTGATCACTTCATCGATCAGATGAAGAAGTTCCCGCCCAGCATCATCGGCAACGTGCCTACGCTCTATCAGATGCTCATGGAAAAGCCCGGTTTCCGGGAAGTCGACTTCTCGGGCCTGCGCACTGCTTTTTCCGGTGCCGCACCCTTCGCACCGGAAGGCATCCGCCAACTGGAGCGAGTGATCGGCACCGGCAACCTGTGCGAAGGCTACGGCATGACCGAGACCAGCCCGATGATTACCATCAACCCGCCCGGCCGCGCCAAGCAGGGCACCGTCGGCATTCCCGTCGCCGGCGGCGATCTGAAAATCATGGATGCAGAAACTGGCGAACGGGAAATGCCGCAGGGCGAGCCGGGTGAGGTGACGGTCTGCGGCCCGCACATCATGAAAGGCTACCGCGGCCTGCCTGAGGCGACAGCACAAACGGTGCGCGTGCGTGACGGGCAGCGCTGGATGCACACCGGCGACATCGGCTTTCTCGACGCCGACGGCTATCTCACTATTTGCGATCGCGCCAAGGACATGCTGATCGTCGGCGGCTACAAGGTGTTCTCGGTGGAGGTTGAAAGCAAACTCAAGGAGTTGCCAATCATCGAATTGTGCGCCCTGGTCGGCCTGCCGGACCCGAAACGGCCCGGCAACGATATCGTCAAACTCTGGGTACAGCTGACGGCCGAAGCACGCAGCGGCGACGAGGACGCCTACCGTGAACAGATTCTCGGCTTCTGCCGGACCAACATGGCAGCCTACAAAGTGCCGAAGCACGTTGAGTTTCTCGATGCACTGCCGCTGACGCCGGTAGGTAAGCTTGACAAAAAAG
>JBASJP010000034.1:0-10351 GCA_049655345.1 Moraxellaceae bacterium | reverse complement strand
GCATGACAGGCATCCCGGCGAAGATGCCGTGCGCCGGCTGCGGGTGGAGGTGCTGGTGCGCCTGCAGCGCTGGGCGGATCTGGCCGATGTCCTGCCACAGTTGCAGAAAGCCGGCGGCGACGACAGCCAGTTTCCGCAACTGGAAAAGCAGGCCAACCGAGAGGTACTGGCCTGGATAGGGCAGACGGCGGGTCGTGCCGACAAGGCCTATACCATTCGCCGCCTGCAGGCATACTGGCAGGCACTGCCAACACGCTTGCGCGGCGACGAGGAGTTGCAGGCGGCCTATGCCGGCGAGCTGGTGCGCTGCGGTGCCGATGACGAGGCCGAGGCCTTGCTGGCGGCGACACTGGAAAAACAGTGGAGCAATGCCGGCGTCGAGGTCTATGGCCGCGCCCGCAGCCTGCGTCCTGATCAGGCGCTGGCACGGGCCGAGACCTGGCGCGACGCCCATCCCGACAATCCGGGACTGATGCTGACGCTGGGACGGCTGTGCCTGCAAAACCGGCGCTGGCTTGATGCCCGCGCGTATTTCGAGGCCGCCCTGGCCTTGCGCAAGTCACCCGAGGCCTATGCCGAACTGATCCGCCTGCTCAGCCAGATGGATGATCGTGCGGCACAACGCTATGTGGTGGAAAGTCTGGGCCAGATGAGCGCCCGCCTGCCGGATCTGCCCTTGCCCTGATCCTGTTGAGTTTTTCCTGACCTGACCTGACCAGTGGAGCCCTCCCGGCGCTGGTCAGCGCAGGCGTTTCCTGGCGGACGCGCTATACTGGAAATCTGGCGGTTGGATCCGGGTGGTGCTTTGCATGAACGGCCCGGCCCGGTGTCACCGTGCAGACACATAACAACAAGAAAATATGCAGGTTGCCAAGGAGGCATTTCATGAGCGACGTTATCGTTCGCCCCCACGCCATTGAGGTTGAGTCGGGCAAGACTTACTGGTGGTGCCGTTGCGGCCGCAGCCAGTCCCAGCCATTCTGCGATGGTTCCCACAAGGGCACGGACATGACGCCCGTCAAGTACGAAGCCATGGCTACACGCATCGTCTGGCTCTGTGGGTGCAAGCAGTCCGCCACGCCCCCCTTTTGCGACGGTACACACAAGCAACTATAAGGTGGAAAAACCCCTGCATATGCCTTGACGCCCTGTCGGGGCACGGGTTTAATACGCGCCTTCGTTGGCCCGGTAGCTCAGTTGGTAGAGCAGCGGATTGAAAATCCGCGTGTCCCCAGTTCGATTCTGGGCTGGGCCACCACGAATTCCCCAAAAAACGGCTTGCAGCGATGCAGGCCGTTTTTGTTTTCTGGCCTGGCGTCCCCACCGCTGCTGCGCACTTTCTGCGTCAACCTCCTTTCGGCTTGATCTGGCTCAATATCCCTTGTCCTGACATCTGTTTTGATGGCCAGGCTGTCGTCTGTATGCCTGCCGTTGCGACAGTCCGCTTTAAATAACATTGATTAATGTAACAGTTGACAATGTAATTACTTCCCTCGTAGGATGAATTCACATACAAACTGTGTGGAATTAACATGACCATCCAGGTTGATCCGATCCGTCGTAACCTCAAGTTCGGCCTGCCCAAGGGCAAGGTGACCAGCTGGAACCCGGCCGGCCTGCACATCACCCAGTTCTACAACACCCTGTCGATCTTCTTTCCTGCCGGTGAGCGCTTCTTCATCCAGAGCGTACGCAATTACCGTGACCGCATTACCGACCCTCATCTGAAAGAGCAGATCTCGGCCTTCATCGGCCAGGAAGGCTTCCATACCCGTGAGCACGAGGAATACAACGCCGCCCTGGTTGAGGCCGGCCTGCCGGTCGAGCAGATGGACAAGCTGGTGGTGAACCTGCTGGAGGCCGTGAAAAAACTGCCCCCATCCCTGCAACTGGCTGCCACGGTGGCGCTCGAGCATCTGACCGCGGTGCTGGGGGACACCCTGCTGCGCGATGCCGACCTGCTGGAGGGTGCCGATCCGCATTACGCCGCCATCTGGCAATGGCATGCCATCGAGGAAACCGAGCACAAGGCAGTCTGCTTTGATGCCTACGAAGTGGTGCTGGGCAAAGGCATCAATGCCTATGCGCAGCGCACGGTCGCCTTTGTGCTGGCCAACGTGATTTTCTGGAGCCTGTACGTGCCGTTCCTGCTGCAGATGGTGAGCAAGAGCGGTGGCCTGACCGATCTGAAAGGCTGGGGCCGGCTGGTGAATTTTATGGCGGGCAAGCCGGGCGTGCTGCGGCGTGTGCTGCCGGACTGGCTGGATTTCTTCCGTCCAGGCTTCCATCCGTGGATGCATGACAACCGCGAGTATCTGGGCAAGGCCGAGGCCCTGATGGCCCAGGTTGCCAGCTTCCAGCCGGTGAGGGCGGTCGCCTCGTCCTCCGGCAGCCGTGTCAACTGATTGCTAGTCAACCACAGGGGTTTGTCATGACCGTACAACGTAAACAGACTGATGTTGCCATTATTGGTGCCGGTTTTGCTGGCCTGGGTACCGGTATCGAACTGAAGAATGCCGGCATCCGTGATTTTGTGATCTTTGAGGGCGAGGCGGGCGTCGGTGGCTCCTGGCGCACCAATACCTATCCGGGCTGTGCCTGTGATGTGCCGTCACATCTGTACAGCTATTCCTTTGAGCCCAATCCCAACTGGCCGGAAGCGTTCTCCCGGCAGGAGGATATTCGCCTGTATATCGAGCATTGTGCCGACAAATACGGGATGAAGCCCTTTATCCGTTTTTCGACGCGGGTGACGGATGCCACCTTCGATGAAGCCAAAGGTCGCTGGATCATCACCACGAGCGATGGCCAGATTACCGAGGCCCGTGTGCTGGTGCCGGCCACCGGGGCGCTGAGTCACCCCAAGTACCCGGACATCAAGGGCATGAGCAAGTTCAAGGGGAAGGCGATCCACGCGGCCCGCTGGGATGCAGCCATTGATCTGCGGGGCAAGAGGGTTGCCGTGATCGGCTCGGGTGCGTCGGCCATTCAGGTGGTGCCGAATGTGGCGCCTGAGGTGGCGGAGCTCAAGGTGTTCCAGCGCACGCCGTCTTGGGTATTGCCCAGGTTCAATCGTACTTTTACGGCAGACGTGCAGCGTGACTGGGCCAGGCATCCCTGGAAGCAGAAGGCCCTGCGCCTGGGCCTGTACTGGACGATGGAGGCCACCTTGCCAGCCATCCTGTGGGCGCCAAAGATGCTGGTGGTGGGGGAGATGCTGCACAAGCGCGCTCTGGCCAAGGCCATTAGCGACCCGGTGCTGCGCCGCAAGCTGACGCCGGACTACAAGGTGGGGTGCAAGCGCACACTGGTGTCGGATGACTGGTTCCCGGCCTTTGCGCGTGACAATGTGCAACTGGTTACCGACGGCATCAAGGAAATCACGGCAACAGGGGTGCGTACGGATGACGGTGTGGAGCACAAGGTGGATGTCATCATCTACTGCACCGGTTATGACATTGGTGCGCCGGCCTATCCTTTTGCCATCAAGGGGCTCGGTGGGGTGTCGCTGGCCGACTACTGGGGCGGCCAGGCCAAGGCCTATTACGGTATGAACGTGAGCAAGTTCCCGAACATGCTGCTGACCATGGGGCCGAATTCCGGGCCGGGGCACACATCGGTGCTGGTCTATCAGGAGGCCCAGTACAAGTACATTGCCAATTACACCGGGACCTTGCTGAAGAAAAAGCTGAAGTATCTGGATGTGAAGGAGGACGTTGTACAGGCGCAGTTCCAGGGCTTCCAGAACCGCATGAGAAACAGTTCCTGGTTATCCGGTTGCCAAAGCTGGTATCTCAATGCCGATGGCACCAACTCCACCATGTGGCCGGGCTTCAGCTTTGAGTATGTGTTGCATGTGCGCAAGATGGACATGTCGGCCTACCACGTTGTCAGTGAAGGCTCTGCCGAGCGCCAGGAATGGGCGACCAGTGCAGGGGTGAGCAAGTACGTGGAAGCCGCCTCCAGCTAAGAGCGTTTACAGCAGGCCAGGGCCCGGCGTCCGTGATCGATACCCACAGGGTGTGTCACGGCGGCGGGCTTTTCTCATGCGGCATCACTTGCCCTTGCCTGAAACGGACAGCACAGGCGGTGTGCGACGGATTGGTCGCAAATTTTTATCCGCATCGGGTTTCCGGAAAATTTAGGGCTGGTGAGCAATGCAGGCAGCTACTACCCTACGACGACTACGACGCTGCAATCTGGTAGCTGGCGTAAGTCCCGGTCATCGCAATGACAAGGCAGGTGCCTGTGCGTGAATGTGCGCACAGGTACGGTCAATGAGTCATGTAGGTGACCCATTCATTTTTCCAAGGAGTAGACATGAACATAAGGAATACAACCGTTGCCGTGCTGGCATTGATCCTTTCCGCCTGTGCCAGCGAGCCGGCCAGCGACATGGCCGTTGTGGATAATCTTCAAACGGTGACGGCGCAGGTCGAGGCCATTGATCACAAGACCCGCATGGTGACACTGAAGAATGCCGATGGCGAAGCGGTAACCTTCAAGGCCAGTGAAGAAGTCCGTAACCTGCCTCAGGTTCAGGTGGGTGACACGGTGTCGGTGAACTATTACACGGCGCTGGCTGCCCAGATCAAGCCCAAGGGCAGCACCCAGTCCTCCGAAGTCCAGTACGATGTGGGCGGTACCCGCGCTGCTCTGGGCTCGCGCCCTGGCGTGATGGCTGGCGATGCGATTACGGTTGATGTGCGCATCGAGTCGGTTGACCTGAAGGCCAACAAGGTACGCTTTACCGGCCCTGCAGGGCTGATTCGTGAAACCGATGTGGAAGACCCGCAGTTCCGCGAGTTGCTGAAGTCGCTCAAGGTGGGTGACATTGTGGAAATCACCTACTTCGAAGGCATTGCTGCCAGCGTGGATCCGGTGTCGACACCGGCTGCCCCGGAAGCGGCCAAGTAAGACTGCGCCGCTGCTGGCGGCCTTGGGTCTGTCGGCAGCTGGTCTGTCGGTGGTACCTGTGACAGGGGGTTGTCCTTTGCTTTCTGGTGCATTGCGCTCAGGGCGCGGAGGGGCCGGGTCGACGGCCGGGTGATTGTCATGGCCGACTGCATTTGCCTTGCACAGGTGACACAAGGGGCGGTTCTTGCTTTAATTGGGCAACCAACCAATAAAGGCGCCAGTCAGCATGACCTGTTCCTTCAGGGCCTCCCGACGCCGTGGCCGGCCCGCCCGTGCGGATGCCGTGATGGCACGCGAGGACATCTTGCGCCAGGCTTTCCAGGCATTTGCCCGCCAGGGCTTCGACAATGTGTCGCAGCGGCAGTTGGCCGCAGACTGCAGCGTCAGTGACAGTCTTCTGCATCATCACTTCGGCACCAAGCAGCAGCTCTGGCAGGAGGCTGTCGACAGTGTGTTCGGGCCGCTGATGCAGGTGCTGCAGGCGCGGCTGGATATGCTGGCCAGCAGTGGCGATGCGGCCAGCATTCTGCGCGAGAACATGTCGCAGGCCATCAAGCTGATGATGACCGATCCGGTGGTGCTGGAGTTTCTCTTCCGCGAAGGCGAGGGCGATAGCGAGCGCAGCGAATACCTGCGCGCCACGTATGTGCGCCCCTACCTGGCTCGGCTCAATGACCTGTTTGTGCAGGGTGAGTCGGCGGGCCATCTGCGCCCCCTTGCTCCGGCCGCCCGTCATGCCCTGGTGATGGGGTTCATGCGTGCGCTGGCGATTCCTGGCGTGCTGCAGGTGGAGCTGGCGCCGCACCTGTCGTCTCCCGACAGGATTTCTGCCTTTATTGATGAAGTGGCGGCCGCGCTTTTCAGCGGTTTCGCCAACACCTCTTTTTACACGTTACATCCTGATTCTGGAGACAAGGCATGAATGGCCGTTTTCGTAGTGCCGTATGGCCCCTGGTGCTGGGTTCCAGCCTCTTTCTGACAGCGTGTGACAAGGCGCCGCCACCGGTAGAAAGGCCGCGGACGGTCAAGCTGGTCACGGTTGGTGCTGCGTCGGTTGAGGGGCTGGTCGAGCTGGCGGGTGAGGTGCGTGCGCGGACCGAATCAACGATGGGTTTCCGGGTGCCGGGCAAGATCATTGCGCGGCAGGTCGAGGCCGGGCAGCGGGTACACAAGGGGCAGGTACTGGCACAGCTGGACCCGCGCGACTATGCGCTGGCGCAGTCATCGGCACAGTCACAAGTGGCGGCGGCACAGGCCGACGTCGATGTGGCGCAGGCCGAATACCGCCGGTATCAGGAGCTGCGGGCAAAGAACTTCGTGTCGGAGCTGGATCTGGAGCGCAAGCGCGTGGCAGCGGCCGCCGCAGAAGCGCGTCTGGCTGGCGTGAAAAGCGGTGCAACCCTTGAGGGTAACCGTCTGGACGATGCGGTGTTGCGTGCCGATGCCGATGGCGTGGTGACGGGGGTGCTGGCCGATACCGGCGAAGTGGTGACGGCGGGTCAGCCCGTGGTGGCGTTGGCCATTGATGGCTCGCGCGAGATTGCCGTGGAGTTTCCGGAAGACCGCACACAGCTCGCACGCATGGGGCGCGCCGAAGTGACCTGGTGGGCGCAGCCGGGGGTGAAATACCCGGCCAGGCTGCGCGAGCTGGCGGCAGCGGCCGATCCGGTGACGCGTACCTTCCGTGCCCGTTACAGCGTGCAGGCACCGGCCAATGCGCTGGCGCTGGGACAGTCGGCAACACTGCGACTCATCCTGCCGGCGCAGAAGGGTGGTGCCCGCCTGCCAACAACGGCATTGATCGAGGATCATGGCAAGACCAAAGTGTTCCAGTTTGATCCGGTTGCCGGTGTGCTGAAGTCGGTGCCGGTGACGGTGGCAGGTATTGATGGCAACGAGGTGATTGTGGCGGGCCTGACGCCCGGCGCACAGGTGGTGGTGGCCGGGGTGCATGTGCTGAGCGAGGGTCAGAAGGTCCGTCCGCTGGCGGCGACCAGCAAGTGATGCCTGCCCAGATACCTGTCGGAGTACAGCCGTGAACCAGCACAACAATGAGCGTTTCAATATTTCCCGGATTGCCATCCAGCACCCGGCGATCACCGGCTACCTGCTGATCGTCCTGATGCTGGCCGGCATTGCCGCCTATTTTCAGCTGGGCCAGGACGAGGATCCGCCTTTTACCTTCCGTGCCATGGTGGTGCGGGCGTACTGGCCGGGGGCGACGGCCATGCAGATGTCGGAGCAGGTCACGGACCGACTGGAAAAGACGCTGCAGGAAGTCCCCTACATGGACAAGATCCGCAGCTATTCCAAGCCGGGCGAATCGACGATTTTTGTCGAGCTCAAGGACTCGGCGCCGCCGCATGACATTCCTGGCGTCTGGTACACCATTCGCAAGAAGATCGGCGACATGCGGGGACAGTTGCCGCAGGGTGTGCAGGGGCCTTTTTACAATGACGAGTTTGGAGATGTCTTTGGTGTGATCTATGCCGTGTCGGCCGAAGATTTTTCCTATGCCGAGCTCAAGGAGCATGCCGACTTTGTGCGGCAGGAACTGTTGCGCGTACCGGGTGTGGCCAAGGTTGAACAGTACGGTGCGCAGGAGGAACGCATCTATGTCGAGGTGTCGCAGATAAAGCTGGCGCGCATGGGGCTTGATATCCGCGAAGTAATTTCTGCCATCAATACACAGAATGCCATTGAGTACGCCGGTGTGTTGCGCACGCCGGGCGATGACATCCAGCTCCGCATTACCGGCCAGCTTGATGCTGTCGAGGATTTGCGTGCACTGCCGTTGCGCTTCAATGGCCGCACGTTCCGGCTTGGCGATATTGCCCGTATTGAGCGCGGTTACCAGGACCCGCCTGCACCCAAGGTGCGCCATGACGGACACGAGGTGATTGCGCTCGGCATTTCCATGGCGCGTGGTGGCGACATCATCAAGCTGGGGCATAACCTGGCGGTGGCAAGTGAGCGTCTGCGCAAGGATTTGCCGGCAGGTGTCGAGCTAGCGCAGGTTCAGGATCAGCCAAAGGCGGTTTCACGTTCCGTGCACGAATTCCTTCGGGTGCTGGCTGAGGCGCTCATCATCGTGCTGGCCGTGAGTTTTCTGGCGCTGGGGCTGCACCGCAATCCGTGGCGTATCGACATGCGGCCGGGTCTGGTAGTGGCCTTGTCGATTCCGCTGGTGCTGGCCATCACTTTTCTGGTCATGGAGCGCTGGAATATCGACCTGCACAAGATTTCACTGGGCTCGCTGATCATTGCGCTGGGTCTGTTGGTGGACGACGCCATCATTATTGTCGAAATGATGGTGCGTAAGCTGGAAGAAGGTTACGATCGTCTCAAGGCCAGTACTTTTGCCTATACGGCAACGGCCATGCCGATGCTGACAGGAACACTGATTACGGCCGCCGGTTTCCTGCCGATCGGTCTGGCGAACTCTGCCACTGGCGAATACACCTTTGCCATCTTTGCTGTGACCGCAACGGCATTGATCGTGTCATGGTTTGTGTCGGTGTATTTTGTGCCTTTTCTGGGCTATCGCCTGCTGCGTGAACATCCGGACAGCAGTGGCGAGTCGCAAGAAGTGTTTGACTCACCCTTTTATAGTCGTGTGCGCACTACGGTGGACTGGTGTGTCGAGCATCGCTGGATCACGATTGGTGCAACGGTGGGCGCGCTGCTGATGGGCGTTGTCGGCATGAAGTTCGTGGAGAGGCAGTTTTTTCCCGACTCCAATCGTCCCGAGATTCTGATTGACCTGTGGCAGCCCGAGGGGGCATCGCTGGCCAGCACGGATGATCTGGTGAAGCGGGTGGAGAAGCGTTTGATGACCATTCCGGATGCCGGATCGGTGACGTCGTTTGTTGGTCATGGGGTGCCGCGCTTCTATTTGTCGCTGGACCAGATCTTTCCGCAAAATAATGTGGCGCAAATGGTGCTGGTGCCGACATCGTTCGAGTCGCGCGAACAGATTCGTCGCGCACTGCCGGACATCCTGAGCGAGGAGTTCCCCGAGGCGCGTATACGTGTGCGCCTGTTACCGAATGGTCCGCCAGTGCCTTATCCGGTCATGTTTCGCGTGCTGGGGGATGATCCGGAAAAATTGCGCGCGCTCGCCGACAAGGTGCGGGCGGTTGTGCAGGCCGATCCCGATGCCCGTGGCGTGAATGACAACTGGGCAGAAAAGGTAAAGGCGCTGAACCTGGATCTGGACCAGACGCGTGCGCGTGCGCTTGGCGTGTCCACGCAGGCGGTGGCAACGGCGGGCCAGACCATTCTCTCCGGCTTGCCGATTGGCCTGTATCGCGAGGACAACGAGCAGATCCGCATCATGTTGCGCCAGCCTGTTGAGGAGCGTTCAACCATTACGGCGCTGACCGCCGGGTATCTGCCAACGGCAAGCGGCCAGTCGATCCCGCTTTCACAGGTAGCACGTCCGTCATTTGTCTGGGAGCCGGGAGTGGTGTGGCGCCAGAACCGGCAGTTTGCGATTACGGTGCAGGCGGATGTAAAGGAGGGTGTACAGGCGGCAACCGTGGCGCTGCGCATCAACCAGCAACTGGAAAAACTGCGCGCTGAGATGGAGCCGGGCTATCGCATTGATCTGGCCGGCACCGTGGCGGAATCAAAGAAGGGTACCGACTCGATCACGGCCAATGTACCGTTGATGCTGTTCATCATTTTTACCTTGCTGATGTTACAGCTGAGAAGTTTTGCCCGCGCCATGCTGGTGTTCCTCACCGGTCCGCTTGGCATCATCGGTGCTGCAATGATGTTGTTGGTGACAGGCACGCCGATGGGTTTTGTAGCGACGCTCGGCATGATTGCCCTCAATGGCATGATCATTCGCAACTCGGTGATCCTGATTGACCAGATCGAGCAGGACATTGCACACGGTGTGGACCGCTGGACGGCGGTGGTGGATGCGGCCGTGCGCCGTTTCCGTCCGATCATGCTGACGGCCGCAGCAGCAGTGCTGGCCATGATTCCGCTGGCCACCAGCAGTTTCTGGGGGCCGATGGCCGTGTCCATCATGGGCGGCCTGATTGTGGCGACAGCGCTGACATTGCTCAGTCTGCCAGCCATGTACGCCGCGTGGTTCCGTGTGCGGCGCAATGCCTGATGTGACTACGCCTGCCTGCACAGTGAGTGTGATGCTGTTGCAGGCAGGCCCCAGGTGGCGCGCCTGCCTGCGTCGGTCCCACTGGAAGCGGTGCAGCCGGTTACCTGGAACATGTGGTGGGGCGAGAATGGCCGGCAATGGAAAATCTACGTGAACGGCAAAGTGGTGGATTCCGGCGTGGTCACCAGCAAGTCACCCAAGGCGCAACAGGCCACGGTGGCGGTTGCACTGGAAGAGGCCGGGCCGGTTGAAATCAAGGTGGCACTCTGCAATGACCATGGCTGCTCCGAAAGCGAGCCGACCATT
>JBASJP010000033.1:0-1555 GCA_049655345.1 Moraxellaceae bacterium | reverse complement strand
TGATGGAAAAGGTCATGGTGGCCAAGTCCCGTAACCTGGAAGGTACCAACACGGTGATCTGTGGCACCCGCTATGGCAATGTGATGGCCTCGCGTGGTTCGGTCTTTCCTTTGTTCATTGAACAGATGCGTGCCGGCAAGCCACTCACCATTACCGATCCGCACATGACCCGCTTCATGATGACGCTGGCAGATGCGGTGGACCTGGTGCTGTACGCCTTTGAGCATGGCAACAACGGCGACATGTTCGTGCAGAAGGCGCCTGCTGCCACGGTAGAAACGTTGGCCAAGGCGTTGACCAGCATGCTCGGCAAGCCGGATCACCCTATTCAGGTAATAGGTACCCGTCATGGTGAGAAGGCGTTTGAGGCGCTGCTCAGCCGTGAAGAAATGGCCTGTGCCGAAGACCGTGGAGAGTACTTCCGTGTGCCACCTGATCTGCGCGACCTTAACTACGCCAAGTTTGTGGAGCAAGGCGAAGAGAGAATTTCCCGGAGCGAGGACTACAACTCGCACAACACCCAGCGCCTGGATGTGGCCGGCATGCAGCAATTGTTGCTCAAGCTTGACTTCATTCATGCCATTCAGCGTGGCGAGCATGCCACGCCCGAGGAATAAGGGCTGGCCAGGGGATGTCTGGGGAGCGATGGCATGAAAGTACTGATTACTGGCGCTAATGGCTTTGTCGGCCGCAATCTGGTGGCGCATTTTGGCGAGCGCAAGACGGACGAAGTCGTCTGTTTTACGCGGGATAACAGTGTGAATGATCTGCCTGCCTTGCTGCAGGGGGTGGATTTTGTATTTCATCTGGCGGGTATCAACCGCCCGCAAGATCCGTCCGAGTTCACCACGGGTAATGTTGATCTCACGCAGGCGCTGTGCGCGGCTATCGCTGCTACGGGCCGCAAGATCCCGGTGGCTTATACCTCATCCAGTCAGGCTGGGCTGGAAAACCCCTATGGGGCCAGCAAGCGCGGTGCCGAGGAGGCATTGAACCGTCTGGCGGCAGAGCATGGTGTGCCCGTGCATCTTTTCCGCCTGCCAAACGTGTTTGGCAAGTGGGCCCGACCCAATTACAACTCTGCGGTGGCAACGTTCTGCCATAACATTGCCCGTGACCTGCCCATCCAGATCAACGATCCATCGGCCCGCATCAACCTTGTCTACATTGATGATGTGATTGCCAGCTTTATTGCCGTGATGGAAGGCAAGCTGACCGGTGACCCTTTTGTGCAGGTGCAGCCGCAGTATTCGATTACAGTGGGCGAGTTGGGCGAGCAGTTACGCACCTTCCGGGACAGCCGCGCTACCCTGATTACCGAGGCAGTGGGCACGGGCCTTACGCGGGCGCTGTACTCCACGTATGTCAGCTACCTGACGCCAGACCGGTTTGCCTATGAAGTGCCAAGGCACGGTGACCCTCGTGGTGTGTTTGTGGAGATGCTTAAAACAAAGGATTCTGGCCAGTTCTCATTCTTCACGGCGCATCCTGGCATCACCCGTGGCGGGCACTATCACCACTCCAAGACGGAGAAGTTTCTGGTGATCAAAGGCAA
>JBASJP010000032.1:0-2842 GCA_049655345.1 Moraxellaceae bacterium | reverse complement strand
TAGCGCTCCTGCTGAATGTCTTCCGGCACCGGATCGGCAATCTCGTTGGCTTTTGCACCTTCCACGGGCGAATACGGGAAGCAGCCGACGCGATCAAGATCAGCCTCTTTCAGCCAGTCGAGCAGCTCCTGGAACTCTGCTTCGGTCTCCCCCGGAAAGCCGACGATAAAGGTCGACCGGATGGTGAGTTCCGGACAGATCTCGCGCCATTTCCTAATGCGTGCCAATGTATTTTCGGCATGCGCCGGACGCTTCATGCGCGCCAGCACCGAGGGACTGCCGTGCTGAAACGGAATATCGAGATACGGCAGGATCTTGCCCTGCGCCATCAGCGGAATGATGTCGTCGACATGCGGGTACGGGTACACATAATGCAGACGCACCCACACGCCAAGCTCGCCCAGCGCCTCGCACATTTCCATCATGCGCGTCTTCAGCGGGCGCCCACCCCAGAAATCCAGCTTGTATTTAAGGTCGACACCGTACGCACTGGTGTCCTGCGAAATCACCAGCAGTTCCTTCACGCCGGCCTTCGCCAGGTTTTCTGCTTCGGTCATCACCGAGCCAATCGGGCGTGACACCAGATCACCACGCATGGACGGAATGATGCAGAAGGTGCAGCGGTGGTTGCAGCCTTCGGAAATCTTCAGGTACGCATAATGTTTCGGCGTGAGACGAATGCCCTGCGGTGGCACCAGATCCATGAACGGATCATGTTTGGGCGGCACAAATTCGTGCACCGCCGTCATCACTTCTTCATAGGCATGCGGGCCGGTGACCTTGAGCACCGACGGGTGCGCCTCGCGAATGGTGTCTTCTCGCTTGCCCAGACAACCGGTGACGATGACCTTGCCGTTTTCGGCCAGCGCCTCGCCAATCGCATCCAGCGATTCCTGTACGGCAGAGTCAATGAAGCCGCAGGTGTTCACCACCACGACATCGGCATCCTCGTACGAGGCCGATACCTCGTAGCCCTCGGTGCGAAGCTGGGTGAGGATGCGCTCGGAATCGACCAGTGCCTTGGGGCAACCGAGGCTGACGAAACCGACCTTGGGGGCAGAACGGGACATGTACGGAAACTCCGGGGGCTGGGGCGGGAAAGCCGCCTGTGCAAAAAGCGCGCAATTGTACTGCCGACCGGCCGGGGCAGCCACCGGAACCGATGCACCAGCACGAACCCATCATTTGCACCAAAATGGGACTACAATCAACTAATGCACCATAAATGAACAACCAGCACAGAAGAAGGCTGGACGTGAACCGCGCCGCCGCACGAAAAGGCGGGGGACAGCGCCATTCCTGTCAGCTGGTGCGGTTCTTGCTTAAGCCCTTGCATAGTACGCCAACCGGCCATGGCCGGACTGGCCCACCCCATAATGACGGCAGCCCTACATGTCCGATGCCAGCTTTGCCAAACGTCTCCTCGACAACCTGAGCACGGCGGTGCTGCATGTCGACGACCACCTGATTGTCCGCTACCTGAATCCGGCGGCCGAGGCACTGCTGGCCGCCAGTCGCACCCGCGCCATCAGCAACCCGGTCAGCGAATATCTGGTCGAGGTGGGCGACACCCCCATCAGCCTCACCCTGCGCCTTGCCCTGGCCAGCCTGCACCCGCTCACCAAGCGCGAAGCGCATCTTCGTGTCGGCCTGCAGGACATCGTCGTCGACTACACGGTTGCCCCGCTCATGACACCGGGGGAACCGGTCACCCTGCTGATCGAACTGCAGCCCATGGACCGCATGCTGCGCATTGCGCGGGAAGAGTCCCAGATTGCCAATCGCCAGGCCACGCGTGCCCTGATCCGTGGCATGGCCCACGAAATCAAGAACCCGCTGGGCGGCATTCGTGGCGCGGCACAGTTGCTGGCCAAGGCCCCGGCAGGCAGCGATCCGGGCGAGTACACCAGCATCATCATCGAGGAAGCCGATCGCCTGCGTAACCTGGCGGACCGCCTGCTTGGCCCGCGTGCCCTGCCACGCATGCGGCTCGTCAACATCCACGAATGCCTGGAGCGTGTGCGCACCCTCATTCTGGCGGAGGCCGACGGGCAGGTGCAGATCAAGCTTGATTACGATCCGTCGCTGCCGGAACTGAAGGCCGACCCGGACCAGCTGATCCAGGCCCTGCTCAACATTACCGGCAACGCGCTGCAGGCGCTGATGGAGAACACCGGCGAGCAGGACACGCCCACCATCACGCTGCGCACACGCCCGCTGCGCCAGTTCACGATTGGCTCGGTGCGACACCGCCTGGTGCTGCGCGTGGACATCATCGACAACGGCCCCGGCATTCCCGAGGCGCTGCTCGAAACCATTTTCTATCCGATGATCAGCGGCCGCGCCAACGGCACCGGACTGGGCCTGTCGATTGCACAGGACATCGTGCACCAGTACCACGGCCTGATCGAGTGCGAGTCCCGCCCCGGCCACACACAATTCAGCATTCTGCTGCCGATGAACCTTGACCGCGACATGCCCACAACGCCATGACCGCCACACGCATCTGCTTTACGGAGAGCACCAAATGAAAGCCGACAAGGTATGGATCATTGATGATGACCGCTCCATTCGCTGGGTACTGGAACGGGCGCTGGCACAGGAAGGCATGACCTCGACGGTATTCGACAACGGCAATGCCGTGCTGACACGGCTTGCACGCGAACAGCCCGATGCCATTATCAGCGACATCCGCATGCCCGGCATCGACGGCATTGCCTTGCTGAGCAAGATCCGCGAATCACATCCCGATCTGCCCGTCATCATCATGACGGCGCATTCGGATCTTGTTTCCGCCGTGTCGTCCTACCAGAGCGGTGCGTTTGAATACCTGCCCAAGCCG
>JBASJP010000031.1:0-3273 GCA_049655345.1 Moraxellaceae bacterium | reverse complement strand
TACCGTGATAGCTCACAAATGCCTCTGAGCTACTTTCGTACCCCACCACCATACCAGGCACCAGGCGCAGCAATTCAGGGATTTCCCTGACACCGCTCTGCTCTATCATCTGGCGATCAATTACCGTCACGGAGGCAGGAGCATCAAACAGGGACTGCTTCAGACGCGTGGCGGATAACACCATGGGCAGTTCGTCTGTATTGTCAAAAGGCAGGCCTGTTTCATCCGCTGCCATGACCAATGGGGCACACAAAAAAAACAGTACCCCGGGCAGAATACGGTTCCGCATCAAAATCCCCTGGCAACTAGCACATCCCGGTGCATCCAATGTTTCATGTGGCGCCCCTGCTGCTCATGCAGAGAAAAAAGTTAACGCCTTTTCTTTTGCTCTTTCTTGTGAACCTGCACCATGCGCCGCTTTTTTTCAATCTGGACGGGTGTCAGCTCGTTCTTCTTGTCCTTGAAGGGGTTATCGCCGGTCTTGAACTCGATGGCAATTGGCGTGCCCTCAACTTTCAGCACCTTGCGATAAATATTCTCCAGGTAACGCTTGTAGGCATTGGGTACCGCCGCCGTCTGATTGCCATGAATCACGATAAGCGGAGGGTTCTGCCCACCCATGTGAGCATAGCGCAATTTTATGCGCCGACCAGATACCAGCGGCGGTTGATGTGTCTCCACGGCATCCTGAAGAATCTGCGTAAGCCTGTTGGTAGCCACTTTGATGGTGGCCGAGGCATGGGCTTTTTCGATGGACGGATACAAATCGCCGACGCCTGTTCCGTGCATTGCCGAGATCAGGTGGATTCGCGCCCAGGGAACAAAGTCAAGACGACGGTCAATACCGTCCTTGACCAGCTTGCGCTCGTAGTCCGACATGCCATCCCACTTGTTGATGGCCAAAACCAGTGCCCGGCCGCTTTGCAGGACGAAGCCAAGCAGGTGCAGATCCTGATCCACAATGCCTTCACGCGCATCCAGCACGAGGACAACCACATGGGCATCCTTGATGGCCTGCAGTGTCTTGATCACGGAGAACTTTTCGACGGTCTCATCAATACGGCCACGACGACGCACACCAGCCGTGTCAATCAGCGTGAACTGCTTGCCACGTCGCTCATAGGGAATATAGATCGAGTCGCGCGTGGTGCCTGGCATGTCAAATACCACGACACGCTCTTCACCCAGAAGACGATTGACCAGTGTGGACTTGCCGACATTTGGACGACCGACAATGGCAATCTTGATGCCCCGATCAGGCTGCTCTGCCGCCGACTCCTCATCGGTCGGGAAGTCGACCAGTACGGCAGCGATCATGGCACTAATGCCACGGCCGTGACTGGCGGCAATACCAAACAACTCTCCCATTCCAAGCTGATAGAAATCAGCCAGCGCCGCCTCTTCGTGTACGCCATCAATCTTGTTGACGACCAGATGCACACGCTTGCCCAGGGTACGCAGCTCGGCCGCAATATCCTGATCAGCCGGTGTCAGGCCGGCACGGGCATCAACCAGAAACAGCACGATATCGGCTTCATGAATGGCCAGACGGGACTGCTCCGCCATGTAGGCGTCAATGCCTTTCTCACCTTCACCAATACCGCCCGTATCAATGACAATAAACGACTTGTCCTCGACACGGGCATCCCCGTATTTGCGGTCGCGCGTAAGCCCGGGCAAATCGGCAACAAGCGCGTCGCGACTTTTCGTGAGCTGGTTGAACAGGGTGGATTTGCCCACATTAGGGCGGCCCACCAGCGCGATCACGGGTTTCATGATGAAAATCTCAATGTCATAAATGGTCATTCCCGCCGCAGCGGGAATGACAGAAAAACAAAAAACAGCAATTGTCAGGGCGTCTTGATCTTCCAGGCACTCAGTGCACCCGCAGACGACCATGCATACATAAGATCACCCTGCACGAACAGGCTGACAATGTGATCGCGATGCAGGCGTTTACGGCCAACAACACTGCCATCACTTTGCGAAAGGATATGTGCATAACCTTCCGCATCTCCTGTCACCAGCACCGGCCCCAGCACCACGGGATTCACCAGGTTGCGCCAAGCCAGATCCGGCTGCTTCCACACCGGCTTGCCGCTCTCATGATCCAGCGCTATCACCGTACTGCCAGTGTCCACTACGTAGATGTTGCCAATACCGGCCGCAAGGCTGTGTACACTGGAAACCTCAAACTGCCAGCGTTTGCGTCCTTCCTGGACATTCAGCGCCGCCAGCTGCGACTGGAATCCGACAGCATAGACATTGCTGTCGCCATCAAGCAGCAGCTCGCCCTGGATATCAACCATACGCTCCAGCTCGGAGCGGCCTGTATTCGAAACAACCCGGACATCCCACTCCACAATACCGGTGTCGGCATCAAGGCTGATCAACTTGCCGGCAGCGGTCGGCACCAGCACATGGGAGCCAATGATCAGCGGCCCTGCACCGCCCCTCAGACTGAGAGGCGGCACCAGCGTGGAGTACGTCCAGCGCTGCTCACCCGTCGCCCTGTCCAAGGCATGCACCACACCATCCGCAGACAACACAATCACACGATCAGCACCAAGAGCAGGAATGGACTGTACCGCCGCACCGATTGACACTTTCCAGCGCTGTTCCCCGGTGCCCGCATCAAAGGCAACGACATCGCCCTTGCCGGTGCCAGCCACCACCATGCCATAGCCAAGGGCAGGGCCCGCCGACAACGGCAACATCGTTTTCTTGCGCCACAGCAATCGCCCGCTCTCGGCGTTCAACGCCACCAGTACGCCATCATGACTGGCCGCAGCAACGACCTCGCCACTGGCCGCAGGGCGCAGTCGGCCCAACTCTCCGACACCCTCGCCAACCTGCACCGTCCAGGCACGCTCAAGACGCACGCGCTCCGACGGCAGGTTCGGCAGTGGCCCAGGCTCTGGTGCAGAAGGACTACTGCTGCAAGCGGCCAGCATTGCCAGCAAGGGCAGCGCAAACAGCCGTGCACGGGCAAAGGTCATCACGAAGCAGGCACCTCGGCGGATGCCGGCTCATCATTTTCCGGTGCAGGTGGTGCAAGACCGACATCCGTCATCTTCAGCTCCAGCAACGGGCGACGCTCATCACGCTCTTCCAGTGCAGCAACGGCTGCCTGATATGCCTTGCGTGCCTCTTCAACCTTGCCTTGCGCCTGATAGATGTCACCCTTCAGCTCCTCGATCGTAGGAGCAAACCCGGGGTCGCTTTCCTTCAGCAACAGGGCAATCGCAGTGTCATACTGCTTTTCTGCTGCCA
>JBASJP010000030.1:0-6989 GCA_049655345.1 Moraxellaceae bacterium | reverse complement strand
CGCATCTCCTGATGCGGCTTTTTTGCGTTACCTGCATACAAACCGATGCACCTCAACGGAGGTACTTCAGTAACGTCGCATCAACTGCCCGCCGTCCACCCGCACCGCATCGCCCGAACTGAAGGGTGGCACGGTCTGGTAGGTATACGTCTGCACGTTGCCGTCTTCCATGCGCACGGTGACTTCATAAAACTGGGTTTTCTTGATCGCCTTCTCTGTGGCATTGCCGGCCAGTGCACCACCAATCACACCGATAACCGTCATCGCATCCTTGCCTTTTCCGCCACCCATCTGGTGTCCGGCCACGCCGCCCAGTACAGCGCCCGTGACCGCACCGGCGCCGGATGCCTTGCCGGCTTCAGTCACCACATTCACCGACTGCACGGTGCCACAGCTGTAACAAATCACCGGGGCCGGAGGTGGGGCCTGATAGGTGGCTGGCGGTGTGCGGGTTTCTTCATGGCTCACTATTCGTGGTTGCGGCTTTTTCAGCACTGGTGCCGGCTTCGGCTCTGCAGCTTTCGTGGCAGGGGCCGGCAATGACTCAAACACAGGCCCGGTCACCGGCTTGGTTGCCGTAGCAGCCGGCGCCGCAGGGGTTGTCGCCGCAACCTGGGCCAGCGGTGGCTCGGATGATTTCGGCAAGAGTCCGGTCAGGCTGGCCACCACCACCGCACTGGCCACGATGACACTGCCCGCCGCCACCTTGAGCAGCGGGTGAAGGGGAGGGATTTGCTGGCTGTTCATGGAGTAGCTCCCGTAGTCTCTTTGACTACCAACAGCGTTCAGTATGAGCCGGTCCTTTGTTGCGGGCTGTTGCGGTGTGGCAATGATTTGTTGCCGGACTAGCCCTGCATCGATACATCTCGTGTTTCGGTCATCAGCGCAACCGCCACCAGGCTGACCAGTGCCGCTGCCGTGATATAGCCGCCCACCCACGCCAGGCCACCTTCGGCCACCAGTCGCTGCGCCAGATACGGCGCAAATGACGCACCCAGAATACCACCCAGATTGTAGGCCACTGCTGCGCCGGTATAACGGACATGCGTCGGGAACAGCTCCGGCAGCAGCGCCCCCATGGGGCCAAACGTAATACCCATCAGGAATAATTCCAGAGAGAGATAAGCACCGATAGTGTACAGATCCCCGGTGTTGAAGGCCGGCGCCAGCCACAGCCCGGAAAACGCCGCGAGCAGTGCCCCCCATAGCAACACGGGCTTGCGGCCGTAACGATCCGCCAGCAGGCCGGACACCACAATGCCGATCGCCATGAACACAATGGCGCCACATTCCATCGCCAGAAAATTTTCACGCGGAATATTCAGCGTCTTGGTGCCGTAGCCCAGCGCAAACACCGTGGAGATGTAAAACAGCGCATAGCACACCACCATCGCCATCGAGCCCAGCAACAACTCGCGGCCATGGTGGCGGAACACCGTCAGCAGCGGCACACTCGCGCGCTCGTTGCGCGCCATCTGCACAAAAGCCGGCGATTCCACCAGCGCCATCCGCACATACAATCCCACCGCCAGCAACACGGCACTCAGCAAAAACGGCACGCGCCAGCCGAATTCCCGAAAGGCCTCGTCACCCTGCGTGTGCACCAGATACAAAAACAAGCCGTTCGCCAGAATGAATCCCAGTGGTGCCCCCAACTGCGGAAAAATGCCGTACCAGGCCCGCTTGTTGGCTGGCGCATTCTCGGTCGCAATCAGGGCTGCACCGCCCCATTCGCCCCCCAGCCCGATGCCCTGACCAAAGCGCAGCAGGCACAACAGCAGCGGCGCCATCACACCGATCGCGGCATACCCCGGCAGGAATCCGATCAGCGTGGTCGACACCCCCATGATCAGCAGCGAGGCGACCAACGTGGTCTTGCGCCCCAGCCGGTCACCGTAATGACCAAAGAGGGCCGAGCCCACCGGGCGTGCAACAAAGGCAATCGCAAACGTGGCAAACGCACTCAGCTGCTGGGCCGTGCTGGACTCCCCCGGAAAGAACAGCGCACCAAACACCAGTGCCGCCGCCGTGCCATACAGATAGAAGTCGTAGTACTCAATGGTGGTGCCGACCAGACTGGCAAACAGGACACGGCCTCTGGAATTGGTAGTGGCCAGTGCAGGGGCCTGGGTAGGGGAGTGGCTCATGCGGTCGTCTCTGCTGGATTACGGTCTTGTGTACAAAAAATGTGCGGATGTTCACAGGGATACGCTTCATTACACGCACTTTTCCGCAGGGAAGGTAAGCTGGCCTCATCGCAAGCACAAGCAAATCAGGCTGGGTACGTCATGGTTTGTGGTTTCAACTTCCTTCAAGGAGAACACACATGCTGAAGAAATCATTCGTTCTGACAATGGCCCTTGCCCTTGCTCCGGTCGCCGCCTTTGCCGTTGATGGCAAGGCCGTACTCGGTAGCGCCATTGGTGCCGCCGCCGGTACCGCCATTGGCTCCGAGCTGGGTGGTCGCGAAGGTGCCATCATCGGCGGGGGTATCGGTGGTGCCACCGGTGCCGCTATCGGCTCCAAGGACAGCAACAAGACCTCGACACGTGTTGTCGAGAAACAGGTGGTCGTGGTGTATGACGATGACGACAAGCATCATGGCAAACACAAGCGCAAGCATCGCGACAACGGCAACCACTATGGCCAGCGTGGTCGTGGAGACTAAGTACTGATACTGCCTGGCACAGCCCGGCGGATACACCTGAAGCCCCTGCATTGCAGGGGCTTTTTTTTGGGGTGCCTCACCTCACATGTGGCGAAGTGGTTTTTCTGCTGGGTACGCTGTCCCACAGACGCTGTGACTGTCTATCCTTATCGTGAGCATGATCAGTTGTGCTTGCAGCCTCGCGACAACGCAGCACTGGTCAGCAGGGGATAATCATGACGTACCATTTGCATCAAGGCCCTACGGGGCTGTGGCTGAATCTGGCCCTGATGACAGCCATCAGCGGCTGCAGCAATGCCGACCCCTCAAACGCGACTGTTCCACCCACTCTTGCCAGCCCCAACGTAATTACCCACCCCGTCATCGATCCGTATCTGGGCGAGCAGCTGTTTCCCGCTGAAAAGGCGATCGCACTGCAGACATCGCTGCTCATCGAAAAAACCCTGCGCAAACAGTACCGCCTGGGCGAGGCACGCCGCGACGCGCATCCCAAATCCCACGGCTGTGTGAAAGCCGAGTTCCGTGTCTTGGAGTCGTTGCCGGATCATCTGGCCAAAGGCATGTTCATTCCCGGTAAAACGTATCAGGCGTGGATCCGCTTTTCGAATGGCTCCAGCGATGCCACGAAGCCAGACATCAAGCGCGATGCCCGCGGGATGGCCATCAAGGTGCTCGGTGTGCCGGGCCAGAAGATCCTGCCAGGCGAAGAAGAGGCCGGCACCCAGGACTTCATCATGATCAACCATCCCGTGTTCTTTGCTAACGACCCCGGTCGCTACCTGTCGCTGATAAAGCACCAGGGCAGCGGCAGCGTCTGGGACAAGTTGCGGGCTCCGTTTGATCTGGGCGCCAAAGGCACGCTGATTGCCCTGCAGACCATCAACAAGAAAATCGCCAACCCGGTGCAAACCCGTTACTGGTCCATGGTTCCCTACCAGCTGGGTACCGGGCCCGACCGGCAGGCAGTCAAATATTCTGCCCGCTCTTGCTCGACCACTGCCAGTGCGCTGCCAGACAAACCCGGACATGACTATCTGCGCGACGCCCTCCGCGACACCTTGCGGAATGGCGATGCGTGCATGGAGTTTCTGGTACAGCCCCGCACTTCACCCCGGATGGAGGTCGAAGACTCCATGACGGAGTGGAAGGAAGCCGATGCCCCCTTCTACAAGGTGGCCACCCTTCATATTCCCCGGCAGGTGTTCGATACCCCGGAACAAAACAGGTTTTGTGAAAGCCTCTCCTTCACACCATGGCATTCCTTGCCCGAGCACAAGCCACTGGGTGTGACAAACCGGGCACGCAAGGTGATCTACGATCATGTCAGTCGGGTACGCCATGAGATGAACTCGGCCACGCGGCAAGAGCCACAGTAACGCCAAATGAAAAGGGCCCCACCTGCGTGGAGCCCTTTTCAGCAAGGCCGCTGCTGTGGATGACACTCAGCCCAACGGCATCGCCTTCCGCCCGACCATCACCACGTTGTAGCCCTTGCCATCCCACTCACGCAGCAACGAAAAATCCCGCTCCAGTACCGTCACCTCAAATCCTGCCATTTCCATGAGCGCATGCACCTCGGCAATCGTGGTCGCCGTCATGGTGTGATGATCCTTCCAGCGTTGCTGCCCCGTCCCGTCCTCGCGACAGATCGACACCTGCAAATCCATGCCCTCGCCACACCCCGGATACCGCCAGCCGGACTGAAAGGTGAAGTGCACCCCGTCCTGCGTCAGCCGGGTGATCACATCATTGCGGTTGGTAATGCCCTGCTTGTCGACCATGTCAAAAACCAGCACCCCGCCAGGCTTGAGCGCACGAAAGGCACGCTGCAGGGTTTGCCGGATGGCCGACACCGGATGGCTGTAATGGATGGAGTACAGAAAGCAGCTGACCAGATCAAAGCGCTGCTCAAACCCGAACGAGGCCAGGTCACACAGCACCAGCTCGGCTGTGGGGCAGTGCTGCGCCGCCAGATCCAGCATCTCCCGGCTGTTATCCAGCCCGGCCACCGCAAAACCCCTGGTCGCCATATGCCCAAGCAACTGACCCGTGCCACACGCCAGATCCATGTAGTCATGCCCGCCCGAGTGGCCAAAGCAGTCAAACGCCCGCGCCGCAAAATCCCCTTGCGCGGCATAGTCCACGTCGCTGCAAAAGCCGTCGTAATAACCGGAGAGGTCGGCGTACAGGTTGCCGGGTGTTTCCATGAGTACCGTGTCCAGACGGGGAGGGGAGGGCCCCGCATGAGCAGAACCGCATCAAACAAAAGGGCCCCGTAATCAAGGGGCCCTTTTTAAAGTAAGCAAGTGATTACTTACCTAGATATCGAGGTTGGCTACCAGCAGCGCATTGGTTTCGATGAACTCGCGGCGCGGTTCCACTGCATCACCCATAAGGCAGGTAAACATCTGGTCAGCACCAATGGCGTCCTCGATGGTCACCTTCAGCATGCGGCGGGCTTCCGGGTCCATCGTAGTTTCCCACAGCTGGCCAGGGTTCATTTCACCCAGACCCTTGTAGCGCTGGATGGCGGTGCCACGACGTGCTTCGGCCATCAGCCAGTCCAGCGCCTGCTGGAAGTTGGCAATCGGGTGCTGCTTCTCGCCACGCTGTATGTAAGCGCCCACTTCCAGCAGGTCTTCCAGTGTACGGGCCATGCTGTTGATGGTGCGGTACTCGCCAGAGCCAAAGAAATCAGCCCCCAGACGGTAGGTGTACGGCACGCCATGCGCCACCAGTTCGATCTGCGGCAGGAAGCGGCGGTGCTCGGTGTCCTCAACCACTTCAATCAGGAAGCGTTCGCTGGCATCTGCATCATTGCTCACGCGCACCTGCACCACCTTCGCCCAGGCCTCGACCGCCGACCTGTCAGTAAGCGCTTCCACACTCAGGCCCGGCGAGTACAGCAGGGCATTGAGCAGGGTCACCGGGTACAGACGGGAGATACGGCCGATCACGTTCTGGGCGGTGCGGTATTCATTGATCAGGGTTTCAAGGCCCAGACCGGAAATGCCGGGAGCGCCCGGCGCCGTGAACAGTGCAGCATTCTCGACTGCCGCCGCCGTGATGTACTCGGCCATGGCGTCGTCGTCTTTCAGGTACTGTTCCTGCTTGCCCTTCTTCACCTTGTACAACGGCGGCTGGGCAATATAGATGTAGCCACGCTCGATCAGTTCCGGCAGCTGGCGGAAGAAGAAGGTCAGCAGCAGGGTACGGATGTGCGCGCCGTCGACGTCGGCGTCGGTCATGATGATGATCTTGTGGTAGCGCAGCTTGTCGATGTTGTACTCGTCACGACCAATGCCACAGCCCAGTGCCGTGATCAGCGTGCCCACTTCCTGGGACGAGATCATCTTGTCGAAACGGGCACGTTCCACGTTCAGGATCTTGCCCTTCAGCGGCAGGATGGCCTGCATCTTGCGGTTACGGCCCTGCTTGGCAGAACCACCGGCGGAGTCACCCTCCACCAGGTAAAGTTCGGAAAGGGCGGGGTCCTTTTCCTGGCAATCGGCCAGCTTGCCAGGCAGGCCGGCAATGTCCAGCGCACCCTTGCGGCGGGTCATTTCACGGGCCTTGCGGGCCGCTTCACGGGCACGGGCCGCATCCAGAATCTTGTTGGCAATGATCTTGCCGATACCGGGGTTTTCCAGCAGGAATTCCTCGAACTTCTCGTTCATGGCCGTGGCCACCGAGTTGGTCACTTCCGAGGACACCAGCTTGTCCTTGGTCTGGCTGGAGAACTTCGGGTCCGGCACCTTCACCGAGACAATGGCGGTGAGGCCTTCGCGCATGTCTTCACCCGTTGTGGCGACCTTCTCTTTCTTGAGAATGCCTTCCTTTTCCACGTAGTTGTTCAGCGTACGGGTGAGGGCGGTACGGAACCCCTGAATATGGGTGCCGCCATCGCGCTGCGGAATGTTGTTGGTAAAGCAGTACACGCCTTCCTGATAGGTATCGTTCCACTGCATGGCCACTTCCACGCCAATACCGTTGATACCCGCCGACTGCGGCAGATTGAAATGAAACACCGGGTGCAGCGTGTTCTTGTTGGTATTCAGGTACTCAACAAACGCCGCCAAACCACCGACATACTCAAAGATGTCTTCCTGACCGCTACGCTCGTCCTTCAGCACGATACGCACGCCGGAGTTCAGGAACGACAGCTCGCGCAGGCGCTTGGCCAGGATGTCGTATTTGAACTCGATATTGGTGAAGGTTTCGGCAGAAGGGTGAAAACGGATTTCCGTGCCACGGCCCGTTGTCTCGCCCACTTCACGCAACGGGTACTGCGGCACACCGTGCTGGTATTCCTGCTCGTACA
>JBASJP010000029.1:0-1617 GCA_049655345.1 Moraxellaceae bacterium | reverse complement strand
GTACCGGCAAGCCCTGCTGCATCTGGAGTCGCCCCGGCATACGGTGGCCTCGGTGGCGGCTGCACTGGGCTACCAGGATGTATCGGCGTGCCGGCGCGCCTTCCAGCGTTGGGCGGGACATACCCCGCAAGCCCACCTGGCCTTGCGAAAGGGCTGATTCTGCCAAATTGGCGTAATCTGCACCCATGACGGCATATTCCGACCTCCCCGCCACGGCAATGGCATGGGACGCTTCAGGCACATACCAAGAGGGATAATCCACATGTCGACACCACCGTCAATGTCGGCGGGCCGTGCCAGCGCCACGCCAGAGGAACAGGCGGCCATTCGTGCGCTGCAAGCCAAGCCTGTGATTGCCTGGCCCACCATGCTCATCCTGCTGTTTTTTGTCCCGCCCATTCTGGTGCTGGATTATCTGGCGATCACACAGCAGATGAATGTGGTACTGGCCGCCGTGCTGGCGGCGCTCTGCGGCTACCTGAGTTTCAGCTCAATTCACGATGGCATTCACCGCGCGGTTTCCAGCAAGTCATGGGTTAACGAACTGGTGAGCATGGGCACGGTCAACCTGCTGTTTCCCTACATGCCGATTGCCGTATTGCGCTGGGGCCACATGCAGCACCACGTACACACGGGTGATCCGGTCAAAGACCCGGATTACGCCACCTCGCACAGTTTCTGGGGCATGATGTGGTACGGACTGTGGTGGGCCGACGTGTATTACCTGCACAAATATTTCCAGCACCGGCATGAACGCCCCGCGCACGAATTGCGTACTGTAAAAATTCATCTGTTGATTGGCGGCTCGCTGTTTGTGGGCATTGCCTCACTGCTGCCGCTGGAAGGACTGATTTTCTGGCTGATTGCCTCGCGCCTTACGCTGTGGGTGATTGCGTTGGTGTTCATGTACCTGCCGCACGTGCCACACACGATTGTGCAGAAGGATGCACCCTATCAGGCAACGCTGATTCGTGAAGGCTGGGACTGGCTACTGACGCCTCTGATGGCATACCAGAACTGGCATCTGGTGCATCACCTGTATCCGAGTGCGCCGTTTTATCGCTACAAGAAACTGTGGAATGCACGCCGTGAATTCCATGAGTCACATCTGCCCGCCCGGGTAAGCGCTTTCCAGATAATGCCTGACCAGCAGGAACTGGCCGCCGGCGTGGCACTCGCCACCGCTCGCCAGAAAAGCAAACCGTAGAATGACGACAACCGGGACAAGGCAGCAGAGGTGCTACTTGTCCCCGGCCTCCTCCAGCAGCTCGCGCGGCACATCATGCTTGAGCATGAGCTGGCACTGTTCACTCAGCGGATCAAACACGATCACCGCAACACCCTTGTCGAGGGCATGACGCACGCGTTGCACGCGCGTCTCCAGCGGTGTGTCGTCACCATTATCGGTGCCTTCGCGCGTGACAAAGTCCTCGATCAGGCGCACGAGCGTATCCGGGTCCAGCATGTTCGGTGGAATTATCACGACAGGTCTCCTTGCGGCTTGCAGCATACCTGCGCGGCTGCTGAAGCGCCAAGGCCAACCCTTCTTCTGGCGTTTTGAGCGTTACCGTCACCCGTTACGGTCATTGACGGTGGACTGCCGGCTGCCAGAATCGC
>JBASJP010000028.1:0-3531 GCA_049655345.1 Moraxellaceae bacterium | reverse complement strand
ACTGGGAATGCTGTTTGATCAGGTGTCCGTCAGCTGGTTGCCGTTGTGCCTGCTGGTGTGTGCAGCCGCCAGCTGGCTGGCCAGCCTGCAAGTGCCTGATATCGCTACGCCGACCCACGCGCACCGCCAGGAAGATTTCTTCAGCATCCTCAAGCGGCCAACCGTCATGGCCTTTCTGGCGGCTCATTTCCTGCTGCAGCTCTCGCATGCGCCGTACTACAGTTTTTACAGCATCTATCTTGAGGATCATGGCTACTCCCGCACCGCCATTGGCTGGTTGTGGGCGCTGGCGGTGTTTGCCGAAGTGATTGCTTTCACCCAGATGCATCGCTGGCTGCCCCGCTTTGGCGAGCAGAAAGTGATGGTCGTCAGCCTCTTGTTGTCGGCCGTGCGCTGGGCCGTCATTGGTCTGGGTATCGAGTCGCCTTTGATAGTCTGGTCTGCCCAGCTGCTGCATGCGGCCAGCTTTGCGACATTCCATGCAGCGGCCATCAGTGTCATCTATCGCCAGTTTGGTGCTGGTCACCAGGGGCAGGGGCAGGCGGTCTACAGCATGCTCTGGGGGCTGGGCGTGGCACTTGGCTCGTGGTGGACCGGCATGGTCTGGGATATCCACCCGCTCTGGTCGTGGCTCACTGCTGCTTTAGTCTGTCTGCTTGCGGCACTGCTGCTGCAGCGCCGGCCTGTTCCTGTTTCCTGATCTCGCACACGCCTGCTCCCTGTATACCCCCTGGGGTACTTGATTCTGCCTGTATTTCGTATACCCTATGGGGTATGTGATCGGGAGGTTGTCATGCTCAGTCCGAATGCCCAGCAAAAAACCGACATGCTCAAGCGGCTGGCCCGCGTCGAGGGGCAGATTCGTGGTGTACAGAAACTGATTGATCAGGATGAAGACTGCGAAAAAATCATTCAGCAGATGACTGCCGCCCGCAAGGCACTCGACAAGGCGTTTCATGAAATGCTCGCCTGCGTGATTGAGGCAAATGTCTGCAACGATCAGGGTGCCGAATTGGCCGAACGAATGGCTCAGGTCCGGGTATTGATGTCCAAATATGCCTGATATCCAGGTGAGATTGAGTCTGGAGGAGTAAGAAAGCATGAGTGGCTACACGGTTATTTCTGCAGGCGAGTTTGATCGTCGCTACAAGAGCGGTCAGGTGCACCTGATTGATGTGCGCAATCCGCCTGAGTTTGCTGGTGGTCATGTGGAAGGGGCATTGTTGTGTCCGCTGGGTGAGCTTGATCCGGCCAGGGTACTGAAAAATCTGCAGGCAAAAGGCTTTGGTTCGGATGACACCTTGTATGTGCTTTGCCAGGCAGGCATGCGTGCCCGTCAGGCCGCAGATTTTCTCTGTAAGGCGACCGATGCCGAAATCGTGGTGGTTGAGGGCGGTACGCAGGCCTGCCAGTCGATAGGCATGCCGATCCGTCGTGTCTGAGGGGGTTGATACGTGGCCCTGTTGATTGGTGCGCTCATTGGTCTGGTGCTCGGGTTGACCGGGGCCGGCGGCTCCATCATGGCGGTACCGCTGCTGATGGGCGGGCTGGGACTTGGCTTGTCGATGAGCGCCGGTTTGTCACTGGGTGCAGTGGCCAGTGCTGCGGCCTTCGGCGTATTGATGCGCTTGCGTCATAAGCAGATTGTCTGGCCACTGGTTGCAGTCACCGGTGCCGGTGGCATGTTGCTGGCGCCCGTGGGGCAGTGGCTGGCCGGTCGCCTGTCCGAGACTGCGTTGGTCGTGGCATTTGCTTTACTGGTAGCAGTGATCGGCTTGCGCATGTGGCAACAGGCTGATCGTGATCCGGAATCAACCCGTGTGCTGCGTGCGGGGACTGAACATGAAGCCAGGCAGGCAGGTGTTTCCTGCGAGTTGTCGCCCAGTGGCCGATTTGAGTGGCGCTGGCCCTGCATGCAGCGATTGTTACTGGCCGGGGCGCTTACCGGATTGTTGTCGGGGCTGTTTGGGGTTGGTGGCGGTTTCGTGATTGTGCCCATGCTGATTCTGGTCAGCGGTCTCTCCATGCGGCAGGCCGTGGCCACATCACTTGCCGTGATTGTGCTGATCTCAAGTGCTGGCTTTGCCAGTTTCCTGTGGCAGCAATCCTTGCCTGCATTGTTCTGGCCACTGGCAGGTGGAGCGTTGCTGGGTATGCTGGCAGGCAGTGTGCTCGGACGGTTTCTGGCAGGTCCGAAACTGCAAAAGGGTTTTGTTCTGCTAATGCTGTTGCTGGTGGGATGGACCGTGGCACAACAGTTTCAACCATGGTGATAACACCCGTTTTGAATACTGCTGGAATAAAGGGGAATACGGATATGTTGTTTCGGCAACTCTTTGACGCAGCCTCATCAACCTATACGTACCTGTTGGCGGATCAGCAGACGGGTGATGCGATTCTGATCGATCCCGTACGCGAGCAAATGCAGGGTTATCTGCGTCTGCTCGACGAGCTGGAGCTGCAGCTCGTCAGTGCCGTGGATACGCATGTGCATGCCGATCACATTACCGCACTGGGTCAACTGCGGGAGTCAACCGGTTGTGTCACGTACATGGGGCAGCAGTCACAGGCTGACTGTGTGAGTGCCCGTGTAAATGATGGCGACATCCTGCGATTTGGCTCGCATGAACTGATTGCCATCTATACACCCGGTCACACCGATGATTCCTACAGCTTTTATCTGGAAGTGGATGACAAGCGGCATGTTTTCACTGGTGACACCTTGCTGATTCGTGGCACTGGCCGTACCGACTTCCAGAATGGCAATGCACATCAGCAGTACCACAGCCTTTTTGAGCGCTTGTTGAAATTGCCGGGTGACACACTGGTGTACCCGGCCCATGACTACAAGGGCTGGACCGTCAGTACCATTGCAGAAGAGCGCCAGCACAACCCACGCTTACAGGTGTCTGGTGAGGCTGAATACGCGCAGCTCATGCACGCACTGAAGTTGCCCAACCCGAGTCTGATGGATGTAGCTGTTCCGGCCAACCGGGCTTGTGGCATGCCAACGGCATCGTCTTCAGATGCCGGATTATCAATGTTTTCAAACGATAGAGGTGAATGATCATGACCATCAATGCCGGGCTTCGTCTTGTTGCAGGTTTTTTTACTATCCTGAGTGTGGCGTTGGGCTGGTATGTCAGCCCGTATTTCTTCCTCTTTACTGCATTTGTCGGCCTTAACCTGATGCAGTCGGCTTTTACCGGCTGGTGCCCGATGATGTGGTTCCTTGGCAAACTCGGATTCAAGCGTGAAGTTGTCGCGGCCGATCAGTCAGGTAGCACGTGCTGCAAGTGAGCCTGTAAAGGCTCTCATTTCGCCGGATAGTGTTTTACATGATGGATTGTGCAAGGAGACTGACGTGAAGAGGCTTCAATTAACCGCCGCAGTGGCAGCAACAGTTTCAGCGTTGCTGCTGGGATCAATGTCCCCGCTCACTCTGGCAACAGACAGCAGAACTACTCCGGCGCCTTCTGCAAAGCCTTCTGTTTCGACGTTGACCAGCGCGGTAGTGGCCTGGCGTCAGGT
>JBASJP010000027.1:0-11329 GCA_049655345.1 Moraxellaceae bacterium | reverse complement strand
CCAGCCTGCTGGAGGGCGTCAATAATCGCATCAAGGTCATCAAACGCATGGCCTACGGTTACCGGGATAACAGCTACTTCTTTTTGAAGATCAAAGCCGCTTTTCCCGGTATTCCGCGATGAACCTTTTTCTTTTTCAATAAACCGGCGTGCGATCAGCCGATCAGCTTTTCACCGGCTTCTACCGTCTGCGTGATCAGCGTGCAAATGGTCATCGGACCTACGCCACCCGGTACCGGCGTCCAGGCACTGGCCCTGCCCTTGACGGCAGACAGTTCAATATCGCCGACACCGCCCGGGTGATAGCCGGCATCTACCACGACGGCACCATCCTTGATCCACTCACCCTTGATGAACTCCGGCTTGCCGACAGCGCCGATCACGATATCCGCCTGACGGATAAAGTCCGGCAGGTTCTGCGTGCGGGAGTGGCACACTGTCACCGTACAGTCTGCCGCCAGCAGCATCAGTGCCATGGGTTTGCCCAGAATCGGGCTGCGGCCCACGACAACGGCATGCTTGCCGGACAGGGCAATATTGTAGGAACGCAGCAGGGTCATGATGCCGGCTGGCGTGGCAGAGCCGTAGGCGGCTTCGCCCATGCTCATGCGGCCAAAGCCGAGGCAGGTTACGCCATCAACATCCTTGGCCAGCTCAATGGCATCAAAGCAGGCACGTTCATCGATCTGGTGCGGGACGGGGTGCTGCAGCAGGATGCCATGCACATCCGGGTTGGCGTTCAGTCTGGCAATGGCGGCCAGAAGCTCTTCAGTGGTCGTGGTTTCCGGCAGCTCCACCTTCATGGACTCCATGCCGACGCGCTGGCAGGCATTGCCTTTCATCTTCACATAGGTGGCAGATGCCGGGTCGCCCCCCACCAGAATGGTGGCAAGAATGGGGGTGCGGCCGCTACGCGCCTTGATGGCGGCCACGCGGGTGGCCAGCTGGGTTTCGATTTGCGAAGCGAGTTGTTTGCCATCAAGCACAAGCGCAGTCATGAAAGGAAGTCTCTGGGGAGTAGAATACGGCGCGTATTCTCGCATGTGTGTGCCTGACCAACCAAACCTGGATTGTTGCCCGCTTTGTTGCCTGGATAGTTGCCCGCATTGCTCAGCAAATCGCCAACCCCATGAAAACCCCTGAAAAAACCGTTCTTTGTGCGTTGACGGGGGTGGGGTGCATCAGTATCATGCGCCCTCGCATTGAGGCGAGCCGGAAACGGTGTTCTTGAAAGAATTCGGGGCGTAGCGCAGCCCGGTAGCGCGTCTGCTTTGGGAGCAGAATGTCGTAGGTTCAAATCCTACCGTCCCGACCACTTTCTTTGACAACGTCCTGTGTAGTGACCCCAGGCCAGATCTGCGCCCGTAGCTCAGGTGGATAGAGCACCCGCCTTCTAAGCGGGTGGTCGCGGGTTCGAATCCTGCCGGGCGCGCCACTCTGGTGTGACCTCGGTGTGAAGCAGTGGTGGTCGTAGCTCAGTTGGTAGAGTCCCGGATTGTGATTCCGGCCGTCGTGGGTTCGAGTCCCATCGACCACCCCATTTTTTAACGCGTTTTTGCATTTACCAATTGCTTTCCGGTATGCAGATACGTAAGATTCGCGCCGCTTGAATGGCCGAATGGCAACAAGTTCCGGGGCGTTAGCTCAGTTGGTAGAGCAGGAGACTCTTAATCTCTTGGTCGAAGGTTCAAGTCCTTCACGCCCCACCAATTCCCGGGTTGTAATAAAAAAGGCGCCTTGAAGGCGCCTTTTTTATTACCTGTACGTCATCTGGGGCCTTCATCGGCCTCGCAGGCTTTTTTTCTCCTTTTCATTCCTTATAATGCCCGTCTTTTCGCGACGCACTGAAACAGCAGAGATACTGTTTCGGCCACATAAAATAGAGGACGCCATGCAAGTTTCCGTTGAGACTACCTCCACCCTTGAACGCCGCATGACCATCACTGTGCCCGCGGCCCGTGTGGACAGCGCAGTCAACGACCGCATCAACCAGACCGCCCGTACTGTACGTATGGACGGTTTCCGTCCTGGCAAGGTGCCGCTCGCTGTGGTCAAGAAG
Organism: Moraxellaceae bacterium; assembly: GCA_049655345.1. Lineage (GTDB taxonomy): Bacteria > Pseudomonadota > Gammaproteobacteria > Pseudomonadales > Moraxellaceae > UBA2031. Next base: position 9,271 of record JBASJP010000027.1, on the reverse strand, counting down.
CGTTTCGGTGCCAGCATCCGTCAGGAAGCACTGGGCGACATCATCCGTGACTGCTTCTACGAAGCCGTTACCACCCAGAAGCTCAGCCCCGCAGGCACACCTACCATCGAGTCCATCAAGGACGAAGGCAATGCCGATGTGGCGTTTGTCGCCAGCTTTGAAGTGTTTCCGGAAGTGACTATCGGTAGCCTGGCTGGTATCAAGGTCGAGCGTCCTGTCGCCGAAGTGACTGATGCCGATGCCGAAAAGATGATTGATACCCTGCGCCGCCAGCGTGCCACGTGGGAAGCCTCGACAGATGCCGCTAAAGACGGTGACCGTCTGGATGTTGATTTTGAAGGCTCCGTGGATGGCGAAGTGTTTGAGGGCGGTACCTCAAAGAATTTCGCCATCGTGCTGGGCTCCAAGCGCATGATTCCTGGCTTCGAGGATGGGCTGGTAGGTGCAAAGGCTGGTGAGGAGCGTACGCTTAACGTGACCTTCCCTGAGGACTATCAGGCCGAAGCCCTCAAGGGCAAGGCTGCCGTATTCAAGGTCAAGGTCAACTCCGTGCAGACCCCGGTTCTGCCTGAGCTGAATGAAGAGTTCATCAAGGCCTTTGGTGTCAGTGAAGGTGGTATCGAGAAGTTCCGTGCCGATGTTCGCAAGAACATGGAGCGTGAGCTCAAGCAGGCCATCAAGAACAACATCAAGAGCCAGGTGCTTGAAGGTCTGGTGACCTCGCAGAGTGTTGATGTGCCCAAGGCCATGATTACCAACGAGATTCATCGTCTGCGCGAAAACATGATGCGTCAGTTCGGTGGCAATGCGAAGAACATCAATCCTTCCATGCTGCCTGACGAGCTCTTTGCCGAACAGGCCAAGCGTGCCGCTGCCCTGGGTCTGCTGGTGGGTGAAGTCATCAAGTCTGCCGAACTCAAGGTGGATGCCCAGCGCGTAAAGGCGCTGATTGAAGAAATAGCTGAAAGCTATGAAAGCCCGGCTGATGTGCTCAACTGGTACTATGGCAACAAGGAACAGCTGCAGCAGGTTGAGTCCGTTGTGCTGGAAGACCAGGTGGTTGATCACATCCTGGCCCAGGCCCAGGTCTCCGACAAGGCTTCGGCCTACGAAGACGTGTTGCGTCCCCAGCAGGGCTGATCCTGTCCCTTTCCCGGCGGCTTCGGCCGCCGGGAAACACATGTGGCCTTGACCACAGCCTCTCTCTCTCCGACACTCCCGGTAGTTACATGAACATCCTCGACTATCCTGCGGGATGTCGGGATTATTTACCGGACAGCCGTCTTCAAGGAACCAGCATGACCTACGTCATTCCTCCCCATGCAGGGATCGTACAGCCTCAGAGTCTCGGCCTTGTGCCGATGGTGGTTGAGCAGTCTGCTCGCGGTGAGCGTGCTTTTGACATCTACTCGCGCCTGCTCAAGGAGCGTGTGATTTTCATCGTCGGTCCGATCGAGGATCAGATGGCCAACCTGATTGTTGCCCAGCTGCTTTTCCTTGAGTCCGAAAATCCGGACAAGGACATTCATCTTTACATCAACTCGCCGGGTGGTTCGGTGACGGCTGGCATGTCGATCTACGACACCATGCAGTTCATCAAGCCGGATGTGTCCACCACCTGCATAGGTCAGGCTGCATCCATGGGCGCTTTCCTCCTGGCAGCCGGCCAGAAGGGCAAGCGTTTTTGCCTGCCCAATTCGCGCGTGATGATTCATCAGCCGCTTGGCGGCTTTCAAGGGCAGGCATCGGATATTGCCATCCATGCCCAGGAAATCCTGAAAATCAAGGGACGCCTCAATGACCTGCTGGCCTATCACACGGGTCAGCCGCTGGAGCGTCTTGAGAAGGACACGGATCGTGACAACTTTATGAGTGCTGTTGATGCACAGGCCTATGGCCTCATTGATACGGTACTGGAGAAGCGCCCCTGAGGTGCTCTCGCATTTGACGAGGTAATGATATGACCGATGAGCGCAAGAGCGACGGCAAGCCGCTGTTCTGCTCCTTTTGCAGCAAGACCCAGCATGAGGTGACAAAACTCATTGCAGGGCCTTCTTCGGTATATATCTGCAATGAATGTGTCGATCTTTGCAACGACATCATTCGTGAGGAAGTGCCGGCCGAAGGCCAGGAAAAGGGTGGTGACCGTCTGCCATCGCCCCATGAAATCAAGCACACTCTTGATGAGTACGTGATTGGCCAGGAAAAGGCCAAGAAAGTGCTCGCGGTGGCCGTGTATAACCACTACAAGCGCCTGCGCGCAGGCATGAAGCGTACCGCCGGCGTCAAGAGCAGCCCCGAGGTCGAGCTGTCCAAGAGCAACATCCTGCTGATCGGGCCGACCGGTTCGGGCAAGACGCTGCTCGCCGAAACACTGGCCCGTCTGCTTAACGTTCCGTTCACCATTGCCGATGCCACCACGCTGACCGAAGCCGGTTACGTGGGCGAGGACGTGGAAAACATCATCCAGAAACTGCTGCAGAAGTGCGACTACGATGTGGAGAAGGCCCAGAACGGCATCGTCTACATCGATGAAATCGACAAGATTTCACGCAAGTCGGACAACCCGTCCATTACCCGTGATGTGTCGGGTGAGGGCGTGCAGCAGGCGTTGCTCAAACTGATTGAAGGAACTGTTGCTTCAGTGCCGCCACAGGGTGGTCGCAAGCATCCCCAGCAGGAGTTCCTGCAGGTGGATACGTCCAACATCCTGTTCATATGTGGCGGTGCTTTTTCCGGTCTGGACAAGATCATCCGCAATCGCTCGGAGCAGGGCGGCATCGGTTTCAATGCCACCGTGAAGAGCAAGGATGAGTCCAAGAGCCTTGGCCAGGTGTTCAAGGAGGTTGAACCCGAGGATCTGATCAAGTTTGGTCTGATTCCCGAGTTCATTGGTCGTTTGCCCGTGATTGCGACCCTCGAGGAGTTGAGCGAGGAAGCCCTCATGGAAATCCTGACCGAGCCCAAGAACGCCCTGACCAAGCAATACCAGAAGCTGTTCACCATGGAAGGCGTCGATCTGGAGTTTCGTCCCGAGGCATTGCGTGCCGTTGCCCGCCGTGCCATGGAGCGCAAAACCGGAGCGCGTGGCCTGCGTTCCATTCTGGAGGGCGTTCTGCTCGGCACCATGTACGATCTTCCCTCGCAGGAAGGCGTGTCCAGGGTGGTGGTGGACGAGAAGACCATTGTGGGTGATGCAGAGCCTCTACTGATTTACGAAAACGCAGAGCCAACCCCCAAGGCCATGCCGGAATAAGCGTTTCGCCGGTTTGGCGAGAAAATGAGCAAATGATGAAAAAAGGGCCTTTTTGGCCCTTTTTTCATGCAAAAACACACGTTTTTACGCATGTACCCTTGTAATTGACTGATGCATCCCTCAAACAAGAGCTAGATTAACAAGTGGGTCTGCCTTGTCTCTGGCAGCTGTCGGCCCCGTCTGATGAGAGGATGACTTCACATGAATCAAGAAAACCAGCTTCTGGACTTGCCCCTGCTTCCCCTGCGCGATGTGGTGATTTATCCGCACATGGTGATCCCGCTTTTTGTCGGGCGTGAGAAGTCCATTCAGGCGCTTGAAACAGCCATGGCTGCCAGCAAGCAGATTTTCCTCGTGTCCCAGAAAGACGCCGCCGACGATGATCCCCAGCAGGCCAGTCTTTATGACATAGGCACGGTCTCGACCATTCTGCAGTTGCTCAAGTTGCCCGATGGCACGGTCAAGGTGCTGGTCGAGGGCAGTTTCCGTGCCTCCATGGACGGCGTGACGGATACGGGCCATTACCTGATGGCGACCGTGCAGGAAATTGCGCCGATGCACCTGCGTGATAACGAAGCCGAAGCGCTTTCACGCTCGTTGCTGGGCCAGTTTGACCAGTACGTGAAACTGTCGCGCAAGGTTGCCCCCGAGGTGCTGACATCGGTGTCGTCCATCGAGGAGCCATCACGTCTGGCGGACACGATTGCAACCCACCTTTCACTCAAGGTCGAGGAAAAGCAGCAGCTGCTTGAGCAGAACGATATCCATGCCAGGATCGAGCAGCTCATGACCTTCATGGAGTCGGAAATAGACCTCCTCAAGGTTGAGAAGCGTATCCGTGGTCGCGTTAAAAAGCAGATGGAAAAAAGCCAGCGCGAGTACTATCTGAATGAGCAGATGAAGGCCATCCAGAAAGAGCTTGGCGACATGGGCGGCGAGGGCGAGAACGAGCTGGCTGAAATCGAAACACGCATCACCAAGGCTGGCATGCCGGCGGAGGCCAAGAAAAAGGTTGAGGCCGAGCTCAAGAAACTCAAGATGATGTCACCAATGTCGGCCGAGGCCACAGTGGTACGTGGCTATATTGACTGGATGCTGGGGGTTCCCTGGAAGAAACGCAGCAAGGTACGCATTGATCTCAAGCGTGCCCGCAGCATTCTGGATGCCGACCATTATGGTCTTGAGGAGGTCAAGGAGCGCATCCTTGAGTATCTGGCAGTCCAGTCCCGTGTGAAAAAGCTGCAGGGCCCGATCCTGTGTCTGGTTGGCCCTCCTGGCGTGGGCAAGACTTCGCTCGGCCAGAGTGTGGCCAAGGCGACCAATCGCGAGTTCGTCCGTATGGCCCTGGGTGGCGTGCGTGACGAGGCCGAGATTCGTGGCCATCGTCGTACCTACATCGGTTCCATGCCCGGCAAGCTGATCCAGAAGCTGTCCAAGGTGGGCGTGAAGAACCCGCTGTTCCTGCTTGATGAAATCGACAAGATGGGCGTCGACATGCGTGGCGATCCCGCTTCAGCCTTGCTGGAAGTGCTGGATCCCGAGCAGAACAGCACGTTCAACGATCACTATCTGGAAGTGGACTATGACCTGTCCGAGGTCATGTTCATCTGCACGGCCAACTCCATGAATATCCCGGCGCCGCTGATGGACCGCATGGAGGTCATCCGTCTGCCTGGCTATACCGAAGCCGAAAAGATCAACATTGCCCACCAGTATCTGGTGCCACGCCAGATAGAGGGTGCCGGTTTGAAGGAAGGTGAAGTTGCCATCACTGACGAGGCCATACGTGATCTGGTGCGTTATTACACCCGCGAGGCTGGGGTGCGTAATCTTGAGCGCGAGATAGCCAAGGTTTGCCGCAAGGTGGTGAAGGTCGCCGTCATGGGCGGTGGCAAGACCAAGGTAGTGGTGACCCCTGAACTCCTGGAGGAGTATTCCGGTGTCCGCAAGTTCAATTACGGCAAGGCCGAGGAAAAAGATCAGGTTGGGCAGGTGACGGGACTGGCCTGGACACAGGTTGGTGGAGAGCTGCTGACGATCGAGGCGGTCGCTGTTCCTGGCAAGGGACGTCACACCAAGACCGGTTCGCTGGGTGATGTGATGCAGGAATCCATTGCGGCAGCACTGACCGTTGTGCGTTCCCGTTCGCGCATGTTGGGCATTCCGGTCGATTTTCACGAAAATAATGATATTCATATTCATATCCCTGAGGGGGCTACCCCAAAGGATGGTCCGAGTGCCGGTATTGGCATGTGTACGGCGATTGTGTCTGTTTTGACGGGCATTCCGGTTCGTGCCGACGTGGCCATGACGGGGGAAATCACCCTGCGTGGTCAGGTCTTGCCGATTGGCGGTCTCAAGGAAAAGCTGCTGGCCGCCCATCGTGGTGGCATCAAGACCGTCATCATTCCGGAGGAAAATGTCCGTGATCTCAAGGAGATACCGGACAATATCAAACAGGACCTCAACATCCGCAGTGTGAAGTGGATTGATGAGGTACTGGCAATTGCCCTGACGCGCATGCCTCAGCCATTACCGGAAACTCCGGTGGCTGAAGTGGTTGCAAAAAAGGACGATGCAGAGAACGAGGATAGGCCCAGCCGCCATTAAGCGGCCGGGCATGTCCGGAAAACGGAAACCGTTCACAAAAATGGCCTGAAAAGCAGGCGTATCAACCGATGCGTCGGCTTGACCCCCCGGGGGACGGTTGTTATAAATGCTCCCTCATTTTGCGGCCTGCTATTTCTTCGCCGTGCTTTGATATAGCTTCTCTACGATAAATGGATCCGATAACAAGGGGATTGACGTGAACAAATCCGAACTCATTGATGCCATCGCTGCCAGCGCCGATATCACCAAGGCCGATGCTGGTCGTGCGCTGGACGCCACCGTTGAGGCAATTACCAACGCCCTCAAGTCTGGTGATCAGGTCACCCTGGTCGGCTTCGGTACCTTCCTGGTGAAGGATCGTGCTGAACGTACCGGTCGCAATCCGCAGACTGGCAAGGAAATCAAGATTGCTGCTTCCAAGGTTCCCGGCTTCAAGGCTGGCAAGGGTCTGAAGGACGCAGTCAACTGATTGCCGGGTGCATTCGGTCAGGCAGTCAGATGGCTGTAATGCACCAGAAGTACCAGCGCGCCCTTGCGGGCGCGCTTTTTTTTGTAGTGTTTCATGCTTCATGAGGAATCCAGATGGAAGGCTTTCGTAACCTGGTAAAGGGATGGTTGGGCAAGGTATTGCTCGTTCTTCTGATCATTCCTTTTGCCATTGTCGGTGTGGAGTCCTATTTCTCCGGTGGTGGCCGTGTTGTGGTTGCCGAGGTGAATGGTGAAAAGATCCATCAGCCGGAGCTGGATCAGCAGGTTGATCGTCAGCGTCAGCAGATGATGGCCCGGATTGCCGAAAATGGTGGTAATCCGTCAGACATCGATGTGCCAAAGCTGCGCAAGCAGGTGCTCGACGGCATGGTCAATCGGCTGTTGCTGACACAGGCATCCAAAAAGTCAGGCTATCTCGTGTCGGATGAAACAGTGTTCAAGCTGATTCGTGAAGTTCCTGCATTTCAGGAGAATGGCACATTCAGCCAGTCCCGCTATGAGCAAATGCTGCGTCAGATTGGTGAGGATCCGGCGTCTTATCCGGTCAAGGCCAAGCAGGAGCTTGCTTATTCAATGATGATCGCCGGTCTGGGTCAGAGTGCTCTGGTCACTCGTGCCGAGCTGCAGCGCCTGGCGTCCCTGGAAGCACAGAAGCGCGATATTCATTATGCAATTGTTCCTGCGGCCCGCTTTCTGGCGCAGGTCAGTGTGTCGGATGCAGACATAAAGAAATATTACGACTCCAACGGCAAGCGCTTTACCACCGAAGAAGCGGTGGCAATTGACTACATCACGTTGAAGCGTGATGACTTTCTTGCACAGGCCACTGTCACCGAGCAGGACTTGCAGTCGCGCTATGAAGAAAAGGTCAAGGAAGTTGCTTCAAACGAGCAGCGACAGGCTCAGCACATCCTGATCACGATAGATGACAAGACCAAAGAAGCGGATGCCCTGAAGAAAATACAGGATGTCGAGAAGCGCGCTCGTGCCGGTGAAGACTTTGGCAAACTGGCCAAGGAGTTCTCGCAGGACACGGGGTCTGTTGCCAATGGCGGCGATCTTGGCTTTGCCGGCCGTGGCCTGTTTGATCCTGCATTCGAGCAGTCACTGTTTGGCCTCAAGCAGGGCGAGATTTCTGCACCTGTCAGGTCCCAGTACGGTTTTCATCTGATCAAGCTGAACAAGATACAGACAGCGGAGAAGCCTGCTTTTGCAGCTTTGCGTGCCCAGCTTGAGCAGGAAGCCAGACTGGCAAAGGCGGATGAACTCTTTGCCGAACAGGTTGAAAAGCTTGATGCAGCCGTTTATGAGTCCGCTGACCTGAAGGACCCTGCCACTACCTTCAATCGTCCGCTGTCGAGCACTGGCCTGTTTGTTCGTGCTGGTGGCGAAGGCATTGCCGCACAACGCAAGATCGTGGATAACGCGTTTTCTGACGACTTGCTGAAGGATGGCAAGAACTCCCAGGCGATTACGCTGGGCGATGGCTCCTCAGTCTGGATCCGTGTGCGCGAGCATCAGCCGGCGAAGTTGCGTCCGCTGTCTGAAATCAGTGCGGTGATCCAGAACGAGCTGACCATCGAAAAGGCTCGCGAAAAATCAAAGCTGGTTGCCGATGAAATTGCCAAGGCATTGGCCTCAGGTACCTCTTTGGCTGAGGCAGCTGCAAAGCACCAGATTTCCTGGACAGACCTGATTGATGCTGATCGTCGTGTTCAGGTGCCTACGCCGGATATTCTCAGGGTGGCGTTCCGTCTTTCCCGTCCCGCTGCAGGCAAGGTGTCTGCGGACAGCTTCCCGTTTGGCATGGGTTATGGCCTGGTTGTCGTCAGCAAGGTCACTGAGGGCTCTGCCGAAATGAGCCCGATGCTTAACCAGATGCGCACGATGCTGGCCGAGAACCGCAGCGAGCAGGAATTCAAGGACTTTGTCCGCTTCCTGCGCGAGGACGGAAAGGTAAAGGTCAGCCAGAAAGATGAGGCTGCTGCCGAGTAAGTGGTTTTCGCAATAAATAAAAAGGCCCGCAAAATTTGCGGGCCTTTTTATTGGGTGGCGATATTGGGACGGCTTGTATCAGATATTGTCCAGTGCAGGCATTGCCACTGTGTTAAACCCGCCATCCACGTAAAGGATCTCACCGCTGATGCCGGACGCGAGGTCTGAGCACATGAACGCAGCGGCATTACCCACTTCTTCAATCGTGACATTCCTGCGGATTGGTGTGGCAGATTCGTTGTAGCTCAGCATCTTGCGGAAGTCCTTGATGCCACTGGCGGCCAACGTGCGAATCGGGCCTGCTGAAATACCGTTGACGCGGATGCCTATAGGACCAAGGCTGGAGGCCAGATAGCGTACATTGGCCTCAAGGGAGGCTTTGGCAAGGCCCATCACGTTGTAGTTCGGGACCACGCGCTCAGAGCCCTGATAGGTGAGGGTGAGCAGTGAACCATTACGGCCTTCCATCATCGGCTTTCCGGCCTTGGCCAGCGCACCAAAGCTGAACGAGCTGATGTCATGGGCAATACGGAAGCCTTCCCGCGTGGTGACATCGACGTAGTTGCCTTCCAGTTCGTGACCCGGTGCATAGCCGACGGAGTGCACAATCACGTCAAGGCCATCCCAGCTCTTGCCCAGCTCGGCAAATACAGCGTCAATTTCCGCATCAGAGGCCACATCACACGGAAAGGTGAGGGTGGAGCCAAAATTTTTGGCAAATTCTTCGACACGGGCCTTGAGCTTTTCGTTCTGGTAGGTAAAGGCCAGTTCAGCACCCTCGCGGTGCATGGCCTGGGCAATGCCATGAGCGATCGACAGTTTGCTGGCAAGTGCCACAATGAGGACGCGCTTGCCGGTCATGAATCCCATTTTCCTGCTCCCTTAGATTTCAGTCAGACCCGAAGGTCACCAGTATAGGAA
>JBASJP010000026.1:0-1737 GCA_049655345.1 Moraxellaceae bacterium | reverse complement strand
CTGCCCATGACAACAACCACATCGCGACAGTCAAAATGCAAACGGGCCGCACAAGGCGACCCGTTTGATGACACCGGCACCACCCTTACTTCAGCAGCTTGCGACCGTTGTTGGCGGCAATGCGCATGCGCAGGGCATTCAGCTTGATGAAGCCTTCGGCATCCTTCTGGTTGTAGGCGCCGCCGTCATCTTCAAATGTGGAGATACGGGTATCGAACAGCGAGTCGGACTCGGACTGACGACCGACCACGATCACGTTGCCCTTGTACAGCTTCAGGCGGACCACACCGTTCACATTGACCTGTGACGCGTCGATCATCTTCTGCAGCAGCAAACGCTCCGGGCTCCACCAGTAGCCGTTGTAAATCAGGCTGGCGTAGCGGGCCATGATGTCATCCTTCAGGTGGGCCACTTCGCGGTCCAGCGTGATGGATTCAATGGCGCGGTGGGCGCGCAGCATGATGGTGCCGCCCGGGGTTTCGTAGCAGCCACGCGACTTCATGCCGACATAGCGGTTTTCGACCAGGTCCAGACGACCGATGCCATTGGCACCACCGATCTGGTTAAGCTCGGCCAGCACGGTGGCCGGTGACTTCTTCACACCATTGATGGCAACGATGTCACCGTTTTCAAAGGTCAGGTCGAGGTAGGTTGCCTGATCCGGCGCCTTTTCCGGGCTTACCGACCAGCGCCACATTTCCTCTTCGCACTCGGTCCACGGGTCTTCCAGCACGCCACCTTCATAGGAGATGTGCAGCAGGTTGGCATCCATGGAGTACGGCGACTTCTTGCCGGCCTTGGCGTAATCAATCGGAATCTGGCGCTCTTTCGCGTAGGCCATCAGGGTCTCGCGCGAGGTCAGGTCCCACTCACGCCATGGTGCAATGACCTTGATGCCGGGCTTGAGGGCATAGGCACCCAGTTCAAAACGGACCTGGTCGTTGCCCTTGCCGGTCGCGCCATGGGAAATGGCATCGGCCCCCACTTCATTGGCAATCTCGATAAGGCGCTTGGCAATCAGCGGACGGGCGATGGAGGTGCCCAGCAGGTATTCGCCTTCATAGATGGTGTTGGCACGGAACATCGGGAACACGTAGTCGCGCACGAACTCTTCACGCAGGTCTTCAATGTAGATGTCCTTGACGCCCATGGCCTGTGCCTTGGCACGGGCTGGCTCGACTTCCTCTCCCTGGCCGATGTCGGCGGTAAAGGTGACGACTTCACACTGGTAGTTGTCCTGCAGCCACTTGACGATGACCGAGGTGTCGAGGCCGCCGGAATAGGCAAGCACAACTTTCTTGATGGCGGACATGGCGGGTTCCCAAAGCAAGGAAGGGGGAATAAAGAGGCGCGTATTCTACGCTATGCCCCTGCGGGGGCATAGGCGAAAAAGCGGTCAGGGCAGACGAACCGGGGTGGTATCGACGGTGCCGTCCGGGAGCACCAGCATGATGCAGTTGCGCCCGGCATGCTTGGCGGCATAGACCGCCTCGTCAACCCGGGCCAGCAACATGGGGCCACGCAAGTCGCCACGCGGCACCATGGACGCCACCCCCATGCTTACCGTTACATGGCTTGCCACGCTGGAGGCCGCATGGGCAATTTTCAGGGCGCTAATGCTGCGGGCGACATGCAGGGCAACCTCGCGGGCACCATCCAGAGACGTGCTGGGTAACAGCAACACAAACTCCTCACCGCCGTAGCGGGCCGCCATGTCCCCGGGACGCCGGAGTACCG
>JBASJP010000025.1:0-16425 GCA_049655345.1 Moraxellaceae bacterium | reverse complement strand
GTGGCCGCCCTGGTATTTGTGCTGACCGGTGATGTTTCGGGGCTGTCCAGCATTGTGGTGGTAGCCCCGACCGTCATGACGCACATGCATCACTCACGGGCACTGGAGGCCGATGCCGACCGCTATGGTTTTGCCCTGATGAGCAAGACCGGCCTGGACCCGGTATGGTTTGCCCGCATCATCCGCAAGCTTGAAGCCGCGCATGGTGGTAAGGCCGCAAAGGGCGAAAAGGCCGAAGTGAGCGACTGGTTGCGCACGCATCCGGCCAGTGAGGAGCGGGCCCGCCAGGCCGAGCAGTACCGGGCCTGGCACTGATCTGCCTTGATCAAAGTCATTTACTATTGATAATCATTATCATTTGAAATACGATGCCTGCCCTGAACAGTGCCGGACCCGCCGGCTACTGTCTTCGCGCTAGCCAGCCATGACGGGCACTGCCCCGATAGCCAAGTGACGCACCACCGACTTGGCCATTGAGGAATCCGTCATGACTGCCCGCTTCTCCCGTCGTCCCCTTGTTCTCAGTCTTCTTGCCCTGCACGGGCTGCCAGCACTGGCCGAAGAAGCCATGCCGGCCACACCGGAGATCGTTACGCCGCCCCAGGTCATGCAGGAAGTGACGGTGACGGCAGGTGCCATCACGGAACAGAAATCCTATACCCCGGGCGTGTCGACAGTGGGTGGCAAGGCACCGGCGGCCCTGCGTGACATCCCGCAGTCCGTGATGGTGGTGGATCGTGCGGTGATGGATGACCAGGCGGTGGCCAGCCTGACCGAGGCACTACGCAATGTGCCGGGCATCACCATCTCTGCCGGTGAAGGCGGCAATATCGGCGACAACATCAATTTGCGCGGCTATTCCGCACGCACCGATGTCTATGTCGACGGTTTTCGCGACCGGGGCCAGTACAGCCGCGATACCTTTGCGCTGGATGCAGTGGAGGTGCTGAAAGGACCGGCTTCCATGCTGTTCGGGCGCGGCTCGACCGGTGGCGTGATCAATCAGGTCAGCAAGAAACCGGATCTGCAGACACGCGGCCAGATTGGCGTGAGCGTGGGGACGGACGATTACTACCGCACCACCTTCGACTACAACACCCGCCTTTCCGACACCTCGGCTTTCCGCATTGCCGCATTCGGGCAGGACACGCAGTCGACGCGTGATGTGGTGGAGAAAAAAGATTTCGGTCTGGCACCGTCGATCAGCTTTGGTATCGGTACACCGACCGAGGTGCTGGTGTCGGCACTGGTCCAGCGCAACCGCGACATTCCCGATTACGGATTTCCGCTTTATCGTGGTGCCCTCACCACGCCGGAAAATCCGGGCAAGCCGATTGCGGCAGACCATGACAATTTTTATGGCTTTACCGATGACAGCTATGACCAGGACATCAATGTCCTGAATGCATCGGTGTCACATCGCTTCAATGATGCCGTGCGCGTACAGAACCTTCTGCAGTATGGCGAGTACGAAACCTATGCCTCGCCAACCACGGTAACAATTCCCGCCAGTGCCACGGCATCAACCCCGCTCGATACGATCACGGGTACCCGCGCGCGACGCGAGCGCGAATTGCGTGACAGCTCGCTGTACAACCAGACGGATCTGTTCGTGAAATTTGACACCGGTGCAATCGCGCATCACCTGATGGCGGGCGTGGAAGTCGGACGTGACACTTACGAGAACCAGGCCTACACATGGACCGGTGTGCCGACCACCAATATGGCCGATCCGGTTTATGGTCCGATGCCGGGCAGTACAACACGCACCACAAATGCCACCAGGACGGATAACACGGCAGAAACCGTTGCCGTGTATGTCAACGACCAGGCCGACCTGACCGAGCAGCTCAAGCTGGTCGCAGGGGTGCGCATGGATCGCTACGATCTGGAAGCCGACACGATAACCAATGCAACCGGTGCCACGCAGCGCTACAGCCGCGTGGATGAAATGACCAGCGTGCGTGGCGGCCTCGTGTGGCAGCCTGATGCAGTGCAGTCGTATTACGCCTCGTATGGCACATCGTTCAATCCGTCGGGTGAAACCCTCACCATGTCACAGTCAACATCGACAGTGGCGCCGGAAGAAAGTGAGTCATTCGAAATCGGGGCCAAGTACGCCTTGTACAACGATGCCCTGCAGCTTGCCACCGCCGTGTTTCGCGTTGACAAGGCAAACGCCCGCACGACAGATCCGCTGACCGGCTTTACCACACTGGACGGCAATACACGCGTCGATGGTTTTGAAGCCAGTGTGGCCGGCAAGCTGGCCGAGAAATGGCAGATGCTGGCCGGCTATACCTATATCGACAGCGAGATTGTGGAATCGAAAGACCGTCGTAATGTCGGCAGCAGTTCGTCGCCGGTGTATGACCTGTACGCCGAAGGCAATCACATGGCCAATGTGCCGACACATTCGGCCACGTTGTGGACGACCTACGGCATTTCCGCCAACTGGGAAGTCGGTGGCGGTGCCGTGTACATGGCAGACCGCTTTGTCGACAACTACGAAGCGACCGTCATTGATGGCTACACCCGCTATGACGCAACGCTGGCGTACCTGCAGAAAAAATATGACGTGCGCCTGAATTTGCAGAACCTCGGCAATGAAGAATATTTCGAGACGGCATCGACGGGCCGTGCCACGCCGGCAAAAGGGCGTGGAGCGATCATGACGGTGACGTACCGGTTCTGAGCTAGGCCCGGGCGCCTGAACATTCGGCCTGAATTACCGGAGGACATCCAGACATGTTGTTGCATATTCCGCAGGTGCTGACGGCAGCAGAAGTGCTGCACTGCCGCGAGCGGCTGCTGGCGGCTGAATGGACCAGTGGCCTGGTAACTGCCGGTAATCAGGGCGCCCGCGTAAAGAATAATCGCCAGTTGCCGGAAGGTTCGCCGGTGGCGCGTGAACTGGGCGATGCCATTCTGGCGCGCCTGGAGCGGCATGCAATGTTTATCAGTGCCGCGTTGCCGGCATGTGTCTATCCGCCCATGTTCAATCGTTATGAAGGTGGCGAGCACTTCGGCCATCACGTCGACAATGCGGTCAGGCTGTTGCCGGGCACCGGCAAGCAGCTGCGCACGGATGTGTCGTGCACGTTGTTCCTGACGGACCCGGATGATTATGACGGTGGCGAGTTGCTGATCGAGGACACCTATGGCGCGCAGCGGGTGAAACTGCCGGCGGGAGATCTGGTGCTTTATCCCTCGACCAGCCTGCACCGTGTAACGCCGGTTACACGTGGTGCGCGGCTGGCCTCGTTTTTCTGGATACAGAGCATGGTGCGTGACGATGCGCAGCGGGCACTGCTGTTTGAAATGGACACGGCCATCCAGCGTCTCAACCAGAGTGGTGCGGATGGTGAGGCACTGGTGCATCTCACCGGCAGTTATCACAACCTGCTGCGCATGTGGGCACAGACATGAAATGCCTGACGCCGGACGAATGCACTGCGATGACTGACGCCGTGAACCGTCGTGCGCGGCAGCGTCGTGCCTTCTGGACACGGCAGCTGCATCAGTGGCACTGGATCAGTTCCGCATTGTCGCTGGTCGGCATGCTGTTGTTTGCCATCACCGGCATCACGCTGAACAACGCCGCGCGTATCGAGGCGGCACCGGTGGTGACACGGGCTCAAGCAGAATTACCGGCACCCCTGCTGACAACGCTACAGGAAAACCGCCCGCTGCCCGCCGGTGTCACGGCATGGCTGGCAGATGCGCTGGACGTGGACATGAAGTCGGCTACCCGCACGGTGGAGTGGTCGGCAGATGATGCCTATCTCTCCCTGCCACAACCGGGGGGCGATGCCTGGCTGAGCATTGATCGCATCACCGGTGCGGTTGAATACGAGCACACGTCACGCGGCGCCATCGCGTATCTGAATGATCTCCACAAGGGCCGGCACACCGGTGCTGCATGGAGCTGGTTTCTGGACCTGTTTTCGGCGGCCTGTGTGCTGTTCTGCCTGACGGGTCTTTTTTTATTGCAACTGCACGGCCGGCACCGGCCCGCCACCTGGCCGGTGGTGGGCGCAGGGTTTGTCATTCCCTTGCTGCTGGCCCTGTTCCTGATTCACTGACGAGGCAAAACATGAAGCAATCCGTATGGCCATTTTTTCTGGTAGCAGGACTGACGCTGCCAGTGGTGGCGCTGGCGGCAGACATGACGGTCAAGGTGTCGTTGCCACGGCTGGAGGTGGCGGAATATCACCGGCCCTATGTCGCGTTCTGGCTGGAGGGCGGGACGGGCCCGGCACGTACGCTGGCGGTCTGGTATGACGTGGACAAGAAAAACGGCGAAGGCACCAAGTGGCTCAAGGACATGCGGCAGTGGTGGCGCAAGTCCGGACGCGAGCAGGCGATGCCGGTAGATGCTGTGAGTGGCGCGACCCGGCCGGTGGGCGAGCACACGCTGCAGTTCAGCGACCGGCAATTGCCGCTCAAGGGCCTGCCCCCGGGCCAGTATCGACTGCGCGTGGAAGCGGCCCGTGAAGTGGGTGGGCGCGAGCTGCTGGAAATTCCCTTTGTCTGGCCACCGGTACGTGCACAGCAGCTCAAGGCCCGGGGCCAGAGCGAGCTGGGTACGGCGCTGCTGATCCTTACCCCCTGACCCCTCATTCTTGCACCCCCGGCCTGGAGCCTGATCATGACCCCACGTTTCACTGTGCGCCTGCTGGCGCTGGCCCTTCCCCTGCTGGCCTCGACGGCACAAGCCCATCGCAGCTGGCTGCTGCCATCCGCCACGGTGTTGTCCGGCAAGACCCCCTGGGTGACCGTCGATGCCGCCGTGTCCAACGAGCTGTTTTCTTTCGAGCATGTGCCGGTGCGTCTGGACGGCCTGCAGGTGACCATGCCCTCAGGTCAGCCGGGCAAGGCCGAGAATGTGGCCACCGGCAAGCTCCGCAGCGTGTTTGACGTGGCCCTGACCGAGACCGGCACGTGGCGGCTGATGACGGCCTCGACCGGCCTGATGGCCAGCTGGGAGGAGAATGGCGAGCGCAAGCGCTGGCGCGGTAGCCGCGATGCGTTCGCAAAGGAAGTCCCGGCGGCTGCCTCCGGCCTGCAGGTCACCGAAACGTCGAGCCGGGTGGAAACCTTTGTCACGGCCAGCCAGCCCACGACCACCGTATTGCAGCCCTCTGGAAAGGGGCTGGAGCTGGTGCAGCTTACCCATCCGAATGATCTGGTTGTCGGGGAGGCTGCCCGCTTTCGTCTGCTGATGGACGGGCAGCCCGCCAGGGGTCTGGAGGTTGAGGTGGTGCCGGGCGGCAAGCGTTACCGTGACCAGTCCAACGAGCAGGTTCTGAAGAGTGACGCGCATGGCGAGTTCAGCCTGACCTGGCCGGCCGCCGGCATGTACTGGCTGAGTGCCTCACTGCAGGATGACAAGGCGCTGCCGCCCGCCACGCAGCGCCGCGCCAGCTACGTCGTGACGCTTGAGGTGATGTCACCCTGAGCATGTCGCCTTGCTGAACCAAAAAACCCGGCACATGGCCGGGTTTTTTTATGGATGGGTGATCCGGGTGATCAGGCCTGGCGGCGCAGCAGCCCCGAGAGTTCTTCGTCCGGCACCGGCCGGCTGAGCAGGTAGCCCTGGATGTAGTCGCAGCCCTCACGCACCATGAAGTCCTTGTGCACCTGGGTTTCCACGCCTTCCGCCACGACTTCCATGCCCATGGTGTGGGCCATGGCGATGATGGCGCGGGCAATGGCCTCGTCGCCGGCGCTGGTGCCGATGTCACGCACAAAGGCCTGGTCGATCTTCAGGGTGTCGATCGGGAAGCGCTTCAGGTAGCTGAGGGACGAGTAGCCGGTACCAAAGTCATCCAGCGAGATCCGCACCCCCATGCTGCGCAGTTCCTGCAACATGCTGAGCACATCGTCACCGTCATCCATCAGGCAGGACTCGGTCAGTTCAAGATCCAGCAGGTGCGGATCCAGCCCGGTATTGTCGAGGACACGCTTCACCAGCTGGACCAGGTTGCCCTTGCGGATCTGCTGTGCCGGAATGTTGACGGCGGTGTGAATCCTGCCAAGCCCTGCGTCCTGCCACAGCTGGGCCTGCCGGCAGGCCTTGTCCAGCACCAGCTCGCCAATGGCCGAGACCAGACCGGTTTCTTCGGAGAGCGGGATGAATTCGCTGGGGTAGAGCAGGCCGAGGGTCGGGTGGTTCCAGCGCACCAGCGCCTCGACCCCGACAATGCGGTTGGTGGCCAGGTGCAGCTTGGGCTGGTAGTGCACCACGAACTCGTCGCGGAAGATGGCCTTGCGCAGGCTGTTTTCCAGGTTGAGCTGTTCGATGGAGGCGACACGCAGGTCCGACGTGTAGAACTTGGTGGTGTTGCCACCCAGACGCTTGGCCTGGTGCATGGCGATGTCGGCGTGATTGAGCAGCACCTGCAGTTCGCGACCGTTCTCCGGGAACACCGAGATACCGATCGAGGCGCCCAGCAGCAGCTCGTGTTCGTTGATGCGGAAGGGACGGCGCAGCTCGGCAATGATGCGTTCGCAGTAGTGCTCCAGCGCCGCACGGTCCTGATAGTTGTCGATGATGATGGTGAATTCGTCACCACCGATGCGCGAGATGGTGTCGACATTGGCATTCACCGAGCTGATGCGCTTGGCGGCCTTCTTCAGCAGCTCGTCACCCACTTCATGGCCCAGGGTGTCATTGATCTGGCGGAAGCGGTCAAGGTCGATGTAGAGCAGGGCAACCTGCAGGTTGCGGTCGCGGGCCGTGGAGATGGCCGCATGCAGGCGATCACGGAACAGGTTACGGTTGGCAAAGCCGGTGAGCTTGTCGTAGTTGGACAGGTAGCGCAGCCGCTCCTCGGCTTCACGGCGCGAGGTCAGGTCATTGAAGATGCCGATGTAATGGGTGATCTCGCTGTCGTCATTGCGCACATTGGTGATGTGCAGCCACTGCGGGAAAGCCTCGCCATTCTTGCGGTATTCCGTGAACTCCCCCTGCCACTCCCCCTTCTGTTCCAGTGCACCAACAATTTGCAGGTACATGGCGTGAACTTCGGGGTAATTGGGGCGAACTTCGGTAAGCCGGGTGCCAGTGGTTTCGGACTCGGTGTAACCGGTAATCTGGGTAAAGCCCGGGTTGACCGAAATGATGCGGAAGTCGCGATCCATGATGAAGATGGCTTCGGCGGCCTGATGGAACACCGAGGCAGACAGGCGCAGACGCTCTTCCAGCTCGCGTTCCTTGCTGATGTCACGACGGGTACCGATCATGCGGGTGGCGCGACCTTCCTCGTTCCATGCCACGACACGACCATTGTCTTCCACCCAGATCCAGTGCCCGCGCCGGTGCCGCATGCGGTACTGCACGTTGTAGATGGGGGTGCGCTTGCGCAGGTGCAGGACGATGGCCTTCTTGACCAGCAGGTAGTCATCCGGATGCACCAGCGGCTTCAGGTGACCCATGAAGCCGGTCAGCTCCTTGCTCGAGTAGCCCAGCAGCTGCTCGAAGTTGGAGTGGTAGATGTCATCGTTGAGCAGGTTCCAGTCCCACAGGCCGATGCCGGAGGCATCAATGGCGAGCGACAGGCGCTCCTGGCTCTGGCGCAGGGCATCATTCAGGGTGGACAGGGCCTGGGTACGCTCGTTGACCTTGCGTTCCAGGCTGTCGTTCATTTCCTGCATGCGCACTTCCGCGTTCTTGCGGTCGTAGATTTCCAGGGCCAGCTTCTGGTTGATCGACTCCATTTCGGACTTGGAGCCTTCCAGATAGCGGATCAGGTCTTCGTTGTTGACGCGCAGTCGCAGGGAGGAGTGGGTAGTGAGGTTGATGCGCCGGCTGCTGACCATCAGGAAGATCGACAGCAGGCCGCCAATCCCCGCCGAGGCATAGGCGGTGGGCGACGGGTTCAGCATCACATGGGCCAACCCCGGCAGCAGGGTGGACGCAAGGAACATCAGGAATGAAGGGAAATGGGCCGAGTAGCAGGCCATGGCCGCAATGCACTGGCTGGCCAGCAGGGCGCCGAACAGGGCCTGCCGGTAATACACCTCGCCTTCCACCGGAAACAGCTCCGGATTGAACAGCATGGTGGCGGCGCCCCAGAAGGCACCGGTAATCGCCGCTGACAGGGCGACCAGATTGCGCATCTTGCCAGGGTTATCAATGACGTTGTTTCTGACCTGCCAGATCACCACGGCACGAATCAGCATGAAGACGAGAAACAGCCCCAGCCAGCTTTGCAGGTAGAAGTGGGGGATGGCCGGGTCTTCCCAGTACAGGGCGGCGGTGGCAAAGGCCGAAATGATGGACACGACAATGAACGCCGGCAGCTGATCGTAGATAAGCCGGGTTTGCATCACGTCAAGGCTGTCTGACGGGTGTTGGGCTGACGCAGCAGCATCCAGACGTCGAGCGGACTGGCTGTCTGGACTGTCGTTGTCACGATACACGGACATACGAGAGTTACTCCCGTTTACTTCTTATTATTGGCGGGCGTCCGTGGCCAGGGTGATTTAGTGAATGGCTCCACAAATCATGAACCGTCAAGATACCAACCCTTTGACGGTTTGTTAACCCACGAACGACAAAGCGTTGCAGGTTTTGTCTTCCATAACAACATCTTGTGCCAACGCCCGTACCACAACACTAGAAATCAAGGTTGTTTTCACAGTCAAACTACGCCCGCCTCCTTTAGAATAGTGCGATGAAGCTCACAAACCTGACCAGCGGTCTGAATGCCGCACAAATGGATGCCGTTACCTCCGATGCCCAGCACCTGCTGGTGCTGGCGGGTGCCGGTTCCGGCAAGACCCGTGTCCTGACCACGCGCATCGCCTGGTTTTGCCAGGAACATGGCCTGTCGCCCTGGAGTGTCCTGGCCGTCACCTTTACCAACAAGGCGGCGGCCGAGATGCGCCATCGCCTGGAAAGCCTGCTTGGCATTCCCACCCAGGCGCTGTGGGTGGGGACCTTTCACGGCCTGGCCCACCGTTTCCTGCGTGCCCACTGGGCCGAGGCCGGCCTGCCGCAGAACTTCCAGATCCTGGACAGCGATGACCAGACCCGCCTGCTCAAGCGCGTGATCCGCGAACTCAATCTGGATGAGGACAAGTGGCCGGCCCGGCAGGCTGCCTGGTTCATCAACGGACAGAAGGACGAGGGGCACCGGCCCCAACACATCCAGCACAACGGCGACCTGTTCCTGGCCACCATGACGCGCATCTACCAGGCCTATGAAGACGCTTGTGCCCGTGGCGGCATGCTCGATTTTGCCGAGCTGCTGTTGCGCAGCCACGAGCTCTGGCTGAAGGAGCCCCGTCTGTTGCAGCACTACCAGAGCCGCTTCCGGCACATTCTGGTGGATGAGTTCCAGGATACCAACGCGGTGCAGTATGCGTGGCTGCGCATGCTGGCGGGCAAGGAAGGCATGCTCACTGTGGTGGGCGACGATGACCAGTCCATCTACGGCTGGCGCGGGGCGAAAATCGAGAACATCCGCGAGTTCCAGCGCGACTATCCCGATGCCGACGTGATCCGTCTGGAGCAGAACTACCGCTCCACCGGCAACATTCTGGCGGCAGCCAATGCCGTGATCGCACAAAACAGTGATCGCCTTGGCAAGGAGTTGTGGACCGAGGGTGTCGAGGGCGTACCGATCAGGCTGTACACCGCATTCAACGATCTCGACGAAGCCCAGTACATCGTGCGCGAGATCGGTCAGGCGGTGAATCGCGGCATGATGCGCAAGGAGATGGCGGTGCTCTACCGCTCCAATGCGCAATCACGCGTGCTGGAAGAAGCACTGATCCGCGCGCAGATGCCCTACCGCATTCATGGCGGCCTGCGCTTTTTCGAGCGTGCGGAAATCCGCAATGCCGTTGGCTACCTGCGCCTGATGGCCAACCCGAATGACGACACGGCCTTTGAGCGCGTGGTCAACCTGCCGGTGCGCGGCATTGGTGACAAGAGCATGGATGCCCTGCGGGCGCTGGCGCGCGAACTGGGCGTGTCATTGTGGCAGGCAGTCGAGCGTGCCCATGCCGACAGTCTTCTGCCGTCCAGTGTGATCAGCAAGCTTTGCGTGTTTACCGATCTGGTGCGCGATCTGGAGCGCAAGACCGAAGGCGTGCCCCTGCACGAACGTGTTGATGCCGTGATACAGGGCACCGGCCTGTGGGCGCACCATGAAAAGGAAAAAGGTGAAAAGGGCCAGACCCGGCTGGAAAACCTGAAGGAACTCGTGGCAGCCTCGCGCGAGTTCGAGTGGGATGAAGAAGAGGCACCGAGTGCACTGGCGGCTTTTCTGGACCATGCCGCACTGGAAGCGGGCGAAGCCCAGGCCAGCGAATTCGAGGATGCGGTGCAGCTGATGACGCTGCACTCCGCCAAGGGACTGGAGTTTCCGCTGGTGTTTCTGGCGGGGCTGGAAGAAGGCCTGTTTCCGCACGAGATGGCCCTGCAGGACAACAACCTGGAGGAGGAGCGGCGGCTTTGCTATGTCGGCATCACGCGCGCCATGAAAGAGCTGGTGATCACGCACGCGGAAATCCGTCGCCTGTATGGCGATGAAAAGCACAATGCGCCGTCACGTTTCCTGCGTGAGATTCCCGAGACGTTGTTGCAGCGTGTGCGTGCCGGCAACAACAACCGGGGGTTCACTCTGCCATCGGCGGCCATCAATACCGCGCCGTCGCGGCTGGGCGGCAATGACGAGGGCAGTGGCGCCTTCCGCCTGGGCCAGCCGGTCCGGCATCCGCGCTTTGGTGACGGCGTGATCCTCAAGTTTGAGGGCAACGGACCGAATGCGCGTATCCAGGTGAACTTCCATGACGCCGGCAGCAAGTGGCTGGTGGCGCAATATGCACGACTGGAAGCGGTGTAAGGTACGGGACTTCTTGATTGGCCAGGGCTGTGGGATGATCCGGGCAGTGTTTTTTTCCAGGGCAGGAGACCCGTCATGAAATTATCCCGTTCAATAGTAAGTGTGTTGGCCCTGTGTCTGGCCGCGGCAGCCCATGCCGCACCGCCCCAGATCAAGCCCGGCCTGTGGGAAATGCAGATTCAGGGTGGCAAGGGTGTCGGCATGCCGGACCCGGCCGAAATGCAGCAGGCCATGCAGAAAATGCAGGCGCAGCTGGCCCAGATGCCGCCCGAACAGCGCAAGATGATCGAGGCCCAGATGGGCAACATGGGGGTGTCCATGAGCGGCACCGGCATCCGGATCTGCCTGACGGAAGAGGACATCAAGCGTGAGCAGATTCCGGTGAGTGATGGCAAGTGCACCACCAAGGTGGTGACCCGCACGGCCAGTCGCTGGGTGGCAGACATTGTCTGCACCGAGCCGCCCACCAAGGGTACGGCCGAGGTGGTGTTTGAAAGTGCAAAGGCCTATCGCATGAACATGAACGGCACCATGCTGCGTGACGGCAAGCAGCAGCCCTACAGCATGAGCACACGCATGCAGCATGTTGCATCGGATTGCGGCAAGGTGAAGCCGGCGTCCCAGGTGCAGAAAGAATATGAGCAGCAGTTGCAGAAGCTGCCACAGCGTCCGGTGCGTTAACTGACCGGTGTCGATGAAAACGGGAGCCTGGCTCCCGTTTTTTTTGCCTACATGCTCGCCCGGTAAATCTCCAGCAGCGAGGCACGGCCACTGCGCGCATAGTCAAGACCGTGGGCAATAAGCGGACGCATGCCGGCCTGCAGGGCAATAGTTCGCAGCTCACTGCCGGTCATGTTGTCGTGCAGGGCATTGCGCACGGTTTCATCAATCACGAACAGTTCGTAGATGGCCGCGCGGCCGTGAAAGCCGGTGTTGGAACAGGCCTCGCAGCCGCGGCCGTGACGGAAAATCTCGCCAGCGTCCAGGCCGATGTTGCGCCGCACGATGGCAGGCACTTCTTCTTCTTCAAGGCAGTGCGGACAGTTCAGGCGGATCAGGCGCTGGCCGAGAATACCGATCACCGCCGACTTGATGAGATAGGCGGACATGCCCATTTCCTGCAGCCGGATGAGCGCGCTGGGCGCGTCGATCGTGTGCAGCGTGGACAGCACCAGATGGCCGGTGAGGGCGGCGTCCAGAGCAATCTTGCAGGTTTCCGCATCGCGGATTTCCCCTACCATGATGACATCCGGATCGTGGCGCAGGATATGGCGCAGCGTTTGCGGAAAACCGAAACCGATCTGGTCCAGCAACTGGATCTGCGTCATGCCGGCCAGTTCGTATTCGACCGGATCTTCCACGGTCACCACGTTGATGTTGTCTTCATGGATTTCCTGCAGCGCGGCATACAGTGTTGTGGTCTTGCCAGAGCCGGTGGGGCCGGTTACCAGCAGCATGCCGTTGCTGCGATGCACCAGATCGAGGAAGCGCTGCTCGTCGTCTGCCGAGAAACCGATACTGTGCACATCGCGCAGGCCCACCTGCTTGTTGAGGATGCGCAGCACGACGCTCTCGCCGTGGCTGGTGGGGATAATGGAGACACGGATGTCAATCTGCTGCTGCATGAAGGTGACCTTCATGTGCCCGTCCTGCGGCAGGCGGCGCTCGGTGATGTCGAGGGTGCTCAGGATCTTGATGCGGCTGACCACAGATGGCAGCAGCTTGTGCGGCAGCTGCTTGACCGGAATGAGACTGCCGTCGATGCGGTAGTGAATGTCGAAATGGTCGGCGGACGGACGCAGGTGGACATCGGAGGCATGGCGGCGGATGGCTTCCTGGATGACGGAGTTGACCAGACGGACGATGGGCGCCTGCTTGGCCAGGTACTCCGCATCGCGCCAGAGCTGCTGGTAATCCTCGTTGCCAGTGAGACGCACCATGTTGTCGGCGGCCGCCAGGTCTTCGGCAAAGGTGTCGTAGTGCAGGAAAATGGCGGCCTGGATGTCCTCAAGGGAAGCCAGCACCGGAAAGATGAAGGTGCCGGCCTGGAAGGACAGCTCCTGCAGGGCATCGTGGTCAGGCAGGGTGGCGCAGGCCAGCACCAGGCCATCGTGATGCAGCATCACGGGCATGACGCGGTGCTTGTGCACAAGGTCGGAGGACAGCCGGTGGACTACCTGACGGTCGATGTCGAGGTGGGCCAGGTGTACGTTCGGCACCCCCATCAACTCGCTCAGGGCCATGCTCAGTGCTTCCCGGGTCAGCGCCCGGTCGGCCACGAGGATGTCACCCAGGCGTTGGCCGGTGGCCTTGTCCTGCCGGGCCAGTGCGGCTTCCAGTTGTGCGGGCGTAATCAGGTCTTGCTGCAGCAGGAAACGGCCCAGGGCGACGCCGGAGTGCGGGTGTCCGTCGAGCGTGTTGCGCAGCCCGGCGAGCGAGTCGATGAGGGGTATGCCGGCGGTAAGGGGGGCGGAGGCGGTAGTCATGAAATCTCCCGGACGATGCCGGCATTCTACGCTGACCATGCCGGTGTTGGCTTGACCCGGGGCAGGTGCCGGCCACACGGTACCTGCCACTGGCCGGCCGGCATCAGGCGTCGGGGATGGCCGTGGCCGCCGGGGACAGGGGCAGTGCAATGCGGCCGGCGATGCTGGCGTCGGTGCCGCTGCCCGAGCCGGCAAAACGGAATTGCGAATTCCAGCCGGTGACCAGCAGGCCCAGCACTTCGCCCGGTTCGATCCGGGCATTGACACCGCCCAGCTCGAACTCCAGCGGCCCTTTTGCATGCACTGGCGTGACCTGCTGGTTGAGCACGGTGTAGCTGCCGGAGCCGGGTCGCCACTTGGCAAGGCGCAGGTAGAGTACGGGATCGTCACGGTCGGTCTGGCTGAAGGTCAGCGCAATGCGCGGGACTCCCGCCACCCAGGTGGATTCTTTGGGTGCCAGCAGGGGTATGCGGGCCGGGCGTATCCAGCCATTGTGCGGCTTGTCCCAGTGGGCCGGCACACGCGCCGGGCGCAACCAGTTGCCGACATGATCCAGCGGTTTCAGCAGCAGCTCGAACTGGCCACTCATGCCGCTGCCGACATGCACCGGCCTGAACTCCTGCCATTCCCCGATCTGCTGCCGGGCATCGGCCAGTTCGTCACCGGTCAGACAGAAGTGCGGTACCCGTGCCAGTGCCTTGTCATCACCCCTGAGCTTGCCATCCAGCCAGTCGCGGATAAGGGCGGCCGTCTGCAGGGTCTTGCCGCCACAACTGACCTCATCCTGCATTTTCCAGACGGGGGTTCCCGCTGACCACTGTGACCCTGGCAGCAGATGGCCATCTGCAATCGCCACCAGGCGGACGTCCTTGCCGGCCATCTTGAAGCAGCGCTGTATGTCGACGGACTGGTTGTAGGGGAACAGCACGTCGCGCATGCCCGGCATCAGCAAGGCATCGGCCCTGGGCCAGACGCCGTTGCCGCAGTGCGCGGAGAGGCTGTTGTTCTGCAGGGTCTTGCGCAGGTGCGGGTTGTTGTTGCCGAACATCTCGCCAATCAGCTCGCCGCTCATGCCGTTATCCATGTGAAACGGATTGAAGACATAGCCAATGGCACCCAGAAAGCTGATCCAGCTGGTCTTGGGGACGCCGTTCGGGAACAGCGCCTGGTCCAGGTTGAACCAGGTCGTGATGGGCACGATGGCATCGATGCGGACATCGCGGGTGCTGGCCAGCAGTTGCACGGCACCACCATAGGACTCGCCAAGCATGCCGACCACCGGATCATTGTTGTCGGTGGCCAGAGGCAGGTTGCGCACCGCCCAGTCGATGATGCGCGAGACGTCAGCTGCTTCCTTGTCGGGCCGGATCAGGCCCACGCTATCACCGGTCGAGCCGTGACCGCGCTGGTCGTAACTGATGACAAAGTAACCGTCATGCCATGCCTGCAGGGCAATCTCGCCGGGCGGCAGCAGCGTTCCATAGAATGACAGTGGCCGTGCCATGCGGCTGAGGCCATAGCCATGCGCATGTATCAGCAGTGGCGTGGTGTGATCCGTGCGCATGCGCGGCTGGTAAACGGTGAAGCGGATTTTTGTGCCGTCTTCCGCCGTGGTTTCGGCGTGGTAGTACGTCTGCTTCAGCAGGGTACCGTTACGCAGGGTCTTGCGCGGCGCACTTTCGTGATAGCTGAGGACACAGCCGGACAGGAGCAGGGTGCCCAGAACCAGGGTCAGGGCGCGCAGAAAGAGCGACATCATTCACCAGCGTTATTTTTATTGTTGTAGTTCCGGGTGCCGGTGCTGCGGTGCAGTGCCGGCAGTGGGTGATTCTGCCGGGCCAATGGTGGGGCGTCGAGAAAAAAGGACCGTGCAAAAAGTCCGTTCCGCGTCTGAATGCACGCAATGACGATTACACCGGGCAGGCTTCCGGCGGCACCGCGCGCGGCCGTCCGTTCTCGTCAATCGCCACATAGGTGAATACACCTTCGGTGAGCTTCACCGGTGGCCGGCAGGGGTCAGCGGTTTCCCAGACCTCGATGCGGATTTTCATCGACGTGTTGCCAATGCGCTCGATGGTCGAATAGCAGGAAATCACGTCACCGATCTGCACCGGATGGTGGAAGACCATGCTGTCGACCGCGATGGTGGTGATGCGGCCATGGGCACGCTTGCGCGCAGCAACGGCACCGGCAAGGTCCATCTGTGCCATCAGCCAGCCACCAAAGATGTCACCGTTCCAGTTGGTGTCGGATGGCATGGCAATGGTTTGCAGGGAAATGACGCCGTTAGGGGTGGTGCTGCCAGCGCTGTCGGTCATGAGGCACTCCGGTGGGAAAGGAATGCCCCGTTTATAGCAGATCGGCTTGCCGTCAGGTGCGCGGCGGAGCCGAACGTTGATCAGGCCGGCGGGACGGGGCGCGTGTTGCCGTCGTCATCAATCGCGACAAAGGTGAACAGGCCTTCGGTGAGCTTGGTGTGCAGGCCGGTCAGGTCATCGGTTTTCCAGACCTCGATGAGGATCTTGATCGAGGAGCGGCCGACCGACAGTACCTCGGTGTAAAAGCCGACAATGTCGCCAACCTTCAGCGGCCGCAGGAACACCATGCTGTCGATGGCCACGGTGGCGATGCGCCCGCGGGCACGCTTGCGCCCGGCAACCCCGCCGGCGAGGTCCATCTGCGACACCAGCCAGCCACCAAAGATGTCGCCGTTGGGATTGGCATCTGCCGGCATGGCCAGGGTTTGCAGGCACAGTTCGCCACGAGGCTGCGGATTGATGTCGTTGGGCGTGGTCATGGCGATGCCTCCGGAGGGAATGAAGACAGTATACGGGTGAACCATGCAAAGAGGGGCATGGCGCGCTTGTCACAATACCGTCATCCCTGCCGATTAAGGTAGGCCCCGAATCAGTCAACCGGGGATATCCTCATGTTCAAGCGTATTTCTCTGGCCGCCGTTCTGGCCGCCGCCGTGGTGCTGCCGGCACTGGCCGCCACGCCGTATGACAAGCCGGGTTTTGTCACCAAGGTCGAGGACGGCCGTCTGTGGGTGTTCAAGGAAGGCAGCAAGGAGCTGGAGC
>JBASJP010000024.1:0-2996 GCA_049655345.1 Moraxellaceae bacterium | reverse complement strand
TTCAACGCTTGATTTGCTGGGAGCGGGTGACCTGCGTGAAGCCGCTGCGCAACTGGATCTTCCCGTGCTGGCTATTACTGGAGAGCATGATGTTCTGGTGCCGGCTAGCGTTGCTGCTGCACTTGGCGCGCTGAATTCCCGCTGCACGGGTCATGTAGTGACAGGGGCCGCCCATGTGCCGTTCATTTCTCATCCCGGGCATTGCCGCGATGCAATACTGACATTCATGCAGGCAATCCATGAGTAGCCTTTCGGCGCGCAAGCAGGAAATTGCACGGCGTTTTTCCAGTGCGGCATCCACCTATGCCTCGTTTGCGGATCTGCAGGCAGCCATTGCGGACACGCTGCTGGATGCTTGCTGCCCGCAAGGCATAGTGCTGGATGCCGGTTGTGGTCGTGGTCGGGAGTCCGTGCTGTTATCCGGTCATGCGGCCGTTGAAAAAGTGATTGCTCTCGATATGGCCCCGGCAATGCTCGCCGCCATACCTGCAGTTGCCAGCGTGCAGCCATTGCCTGGTGATATCGAGGCATTGCCGCTGCCGGATGCCAGTGTTGATGTGGTGTTCAGCAGTTTTGCCATGCAGTGGTGTGAGTCACGCGAGCAGGCCTGCCGTGAAATTTTCCGTGTGCTCAAGCCGGGTGGGCGGTTATTGGCGAGTGTGCCAGGACCGGACAGTCTGGTGGTCCTGCGTGCCAGCGGACTGCTGCATGTCAACGAGTTTGCCAGCGCCCAGGATTGGGCGACTGCATTGATGCAGGCAGGTTTCAGCGCGTGTGAATTTACGCAGAACGATTTTTCTGCCCACTTTGTAACGGTGCGGGAACTGCTTCATGCACTGCAGGGGATTGGGGCCAATACCTCGGATGCTCCAAGGGATAATCATCTGCGTGGCAAGCAATGGTTGCAGCAGGTCACGAGTGCGCTTGAACAGCAGCGCGAGCCGGCAGGCTTGCCTCTGCGTTACGACGTGATTTTCATGCAGGCTACGCGCGAAACAGGAAACTGACATGGCAAAGGCATATTTTGTGACCGGCACAGACACCGGCGTTGGCAAGACCACGGTGACCTGTGCATTGCTCGCGGCGGCAAAGGCTCGTGGCCTGAGTACGCTGGCACTCAAGCCCATTGCCGCTGGCTGTGAGTTAACGGCCGACGGTTTGCGCAACAGTGATGCACTGGCACTGCAGGCAGAAATGACCTTGTCGCTCAGCTATCAGGAGATCAATCCGGTGGCATTGCCAGCGGCGCTGTCGCCACATCTCTCCGCAGCAGCGGCCGGTCGGCGTCTCACACTGGTCCAGATTGCCGGCTACTGTCGTGGCGCACTGATGCACAAGGCTGATTTTCGTCTGATGGAAGGGGCGGGAGGATGGCGGGTGCCGATCAGTGATCGTGAACTGCTCTCCGGACTGCCCAAACAGCTGGGGATGCCGGTGATTCTCGTGGTTGGCATGAGGCTGGGCTGTATCAACCACGCCATTCTCACCGCCGAAGCTATCCTGAAGGACGGAGTCCGCCTTGCGGGCTGGGTGGCCAATGTCATCGATCCGGAGATGGAGGCACTGGATGACAACCTGAAAACCCTTCAGGGACTGTTGCCGGCTCCCTGTCTGGGCGTGTTGCCATGGGCGCCGGGTGAGACTGCAGGGACTCTGGGGCAGAGACTGGATCTGGAGCCGTTACTGGCTGCCTGATTAAGTGGTTTTGACCTGTTGCCTGTTCAGCAGGACTTCAGCGCCGCAATTTTTTCCTCAAATGACGAATGCGGCGTTATTCATGCCGATACTTTGTGTTTTGTCCTGTACAAAACAGGAATTTGTACAGGCGAAATCCTCTCGAAGCCGCTCATAATTTCTCCGGAAAGCAGCGAGTTACAGGGACTCCCCGTGAACAGGTGGTCATCAATAGCACTGTAGTACATGGGGTTTCTCCACTAAACTTCCGCCGCTTTTGTGTCCGACAAACATTGCATGTAAAGCAAGGTTGTGACTGTCGGGTTCACATATACGACGAAACGGGCGAATCCTGCCCCCCGAGACTAGCGAGGTCACTACCATGGCTACTCCGTACAAGGCCCCACTGCGTGACATGCAGTTTGTGATGCATGAAGTTCTGGAAGTGGAAAAGCACTACCAGTCCATCCCGGCCTATGCCGACACCAATCGCGAGCTCGTGGATAGCGTGCTTGAAGCCGGTGCGCAGTTCGCGGAGAACGAACTGTCCCCGATCAACCGTTCCGGCGACGAAGAAGGTTGCCAGTGGAACAACGGTGTGGTGACCACACCCAAGGGCTTCAAGGAGGCCTACGCCAAGTTCGTCGAGCTCGGCTTCGGTGCACTGGCATCGCCAGTAGAGCACGGTGGCCAGGGCCTGCCGCCCTCACTGGGCATCGCCATGAGCGAAATGACCGGCACCGCCAACTGGTCCTGGTCCATGTACCCGGGCCTGTCCCATGGCGCCATCAACACGGTGGAAGCCCACGGCACAGCTGAACAGAAAGAAGTCTATCTGACCAAGCTGATCTCCGGTGAGTGGACCGGGACCATGTGCCTGACCGAATCCCATGCCGGTTCCGATCTGGGCATCATCCGTACCAAGGCCGAGCCGAAGGCTGATGGTTCCTATGCCATCACCGGCACCAAGATCTTCATTTCCGCTGGCGAACACGACATGGCCGAGAACATCGTCCACCTCGTGCTGGCCCGGACACCGGACGCGCCCGCGGGCGTGCGCGGCATTTCGCTATTCATCGTGCCGAAGTACCTGCCGGACGCCGACGGTAAGCCGGGCAAGCGCAACGACCTGCGCTGCGTGTCGCTGGAGCACAAGCTCGGCATCCATGCCAGCCCGACCTGCGTGATGTCGTTCGGCGACGACGGCGGCGCGGTCGGCTACCTCGTCGGCGAGGAAGGCCGCGGCCTCTCCTACATGTTCACCATGATGAACAACGCCCGCCTGTCGGTCGGCATCCAGGGGCTGGCCATCGCCGAGCGCG
>JBASJP010000023.1:0-9447 GCA_049655345.1 Moraxellaceae bacterium | reverse complement strand
TCGTCACCATGATTCCAGGGATAGTTGTCGCGCAGAACCTTGCCGAAATGGTTACTGCAACGTCCCACCAGACCATCATTCGATTCCTTGCCCAGGAAGGCCAGGCTGGTCGTGCCGAACAGCACATCCGTGGCATCAAAGATGTTGGTTGTTGCTGATGTCCCACCCCAGGAGTAGAAGCGCATGCCATTGGCCGAGTAGGCGCCTTCACCACATGCCGTCGCAGGAACCCCGGCACTGTGCGTTGCATTGAATGCTGCGGCGCCCTTGGTCGTCAGCGAGGCCATGGCACCCAGAACGTCTTCGTTGTAGCTATTGCCTGCAAGAGTGGTCAGCAACGACGAGAAGGCATTGCCGATGGTGCCCACAAGACCACCCACGGTGGGATTGGCCGTGAACTGGCTGACCAGGTCAGCGACCGGCGTACCCTTTACCGGTGAACCCACCAGCGTCAGGGAAGCAACGCGGGTTGGCATAAGGTTGGCGACATACCGTACCGAGAAGCCGCCATGGCTGTGACCGATCATGTTGATCTTGGCTGCACCGGTAATGGCGAGGATGTCCTGAACCTGCTTCAGGGTTTGCTCACCACGCGCTTCGGTGCTGTTGAAGGCGGAAGCAGACGTTACGAACACCTGTGCGCCATCACGACGCAGTGCGCCAGGAATGCCGTACCAGTATTCGATACCCAGTACCTTGTCAAAACCAAGCACACCTGGTGCCAGTACCAGCGGATAACGTGTGCGCGTGTAATCACCTGCCTGCGCAATCCCTGCCAGAAGAACAAGTGCCAGACCCAGAACCTTTTTCATTTTTTACTCCATTTTTCTTATCAATCGGCCATGCGCCTGAGCGCATGTACCGGAATGTGAGGAGACTGCGTACTTCCAATGCCCAACACATTCGCAAGTCCTGTACCAGATCGTGCCTGACGCCATGCCAACCACAGGTTTTGACCGCATCTGACCATGCTCTGTCCTTTATCGTCTCTTTATGGCCTGTTTTGACACATTACAGAACCAACCGGTCACGATTTATTGAAAACCACTCATCGCTGGAGACAACCAAAAGGTTACGAAAAGAACCAAAACCAGAATCGCCCGGTAACACCAGAACCAGAAAAACATTTCGTTTGGTAACAAAGACGGATATAGCCAATGCACCTTGCAAATTGAACAAGGCAGAAAGATACTGTTCATATGAACAGTATTCATGAATCACAATCCAAGGGCTGGCGGCGCATGATTGCGCTGGTCGACATGGACGCCTTCTTCGCTTCGGTGGAGCAGATGGACAATCCCCGCCTGCAGGGCTGCCCCGTCGGGGTCGTGAATGGCGAGCAAGGGTCAACGATTATTGCCGCGTCCTATGAAGCACGAGCCCTTGGCATCCGCACCGGAACACCCTGGGCTGAAGCCCGTGCACGCTGCCCTGAATTTGTCCGGGTGGTATCCCGGCCTGCCCGCTACAGCGAAATTTCCAACCGCATCATGACGGCATTGCAGGAGGTCACCCCGGAGCTGGAAGTCTTCTCGGTTGACGAGGCTTTTCTGGATCTGACCAGCTGTCAGGCCTATTACCGCTACCAACCAGAGACGATTGGGCGCCTGATCAGGGCAACCGTACTGAAGGCATCGGGGCTGTCATGCTCGGTCGGGATCAGCGGCGACAAGACGACAGCCAAATGGGCCGCCAAACAGGAAAAGCCAGGAGGGCTGACACTGGTACACCCGGACGAAGCCGAAAAACGGCTGGCAAATATTCCCCTGACCGAGCTCTGCGGCATCGGACCTGGTATCGCCGAGTTCTTTGCGCAATATGACGTCTATCGCTGTGGCGACATGAAAAGGATTCCGATCAGTGTGCCGGCACAGCGCTTTGGCAATCTGGGACGACGACTCTGGCTGATGGCGCAGGGGCGTGATCCGGCTGCCATTGACCAGCGAACGCACGAACCGAAATCAATGAGTCACGGCAAGATCCTGCCGCCGCAAGTGCGGGAGGTGACGATCATTAATGGGTTTTTCATGCACATGGCCGAGAAACTGGCCACCCGGCTGCGTCGGCACGGCTACGTAGTGCAGGAATACCACATCAGCATGCGCTGCCCGGAAGGCTGGCGGCAGGCATGGATGCGCACGGAACAAGGTACCAGTGACGGTGCGGAGATTTTCAGGCTCTGCAAACGATTCCTGCGGCAACACTGGTTCGGGGAGGTAGTACAGCAGATCCGCATCCACGCAGCCTCCCCTGTTCGCAGTGGCATGCAACCGGACTTCTTTGCCCTGCCCGGGGATGACAGCGTGAATCAGGCGATTGATAACGTGAACGGACTGTTCGGCGCCTTTGCGGTGCACCGTGGCAGCATGAATGCGCATGCGCGCAGTGCACCGGTGATATCGCCGGCATGGTCGCGCAACGGTATGCGCGAAGGGCATAACGCCGTCACGCCCGCAGATACATCGAAAAACAGCCGGAAAAAGACCTAGGAGGCCAGTGGACCGCTGTGAAAGCGGACCTCGGTATCCGGACGCTCGACCAGATCAGCCTCAACCGCACGAAAAAAGGCCACCCGCTCATCGATGGGTTCGCGGGCGTACTTACGGGCCAGATCCAGATAATACTCAAAGTGCCGCGCCTCGGAGCGCAGCAGAAAGGTATAGAAACGGGAAAGCTCGGCATCCAGATGCGGGGCAAGCTTCTCGAAGCGTTCGCAGGAACGCGCTTCTACAAACGCCCCGACAACAAGGATATCAACCAGCCGATCCGGTTCGCCGTGGCGGACATGCTCCCGCAATCCTGCCGCATAACGGGCCGCAGACACGTGCCTGTAGGGGATGCCCCGCGCCTGCATGATCTCGAGTACCTGCTCGTAATGCAGCATTTCCTCACGGACCAGCTGGGCCAGAAGCACCTGCAGCTCCTGGCGCTCGCTGTAGCGGAACAGCAGGTTCATGGCAGTGCCAGCGGCTTTTTTCTCGCAATTGGCATGATCCTGCAGCAACAGCGGAATGTCCCTGAGTGCACCCTCCACCCATTGATCCGGCGTGGGACACGCCAGAAATGCTCGCACCGGTTCAAGAAAATCCACAGCAGGCTCCGCCCTGTTTACAGGCCCGGGATTATAGCGACACGGCTGCCCTGCCCACCAATAAAACACCATGCACACCGCCTGATTCCGGCAAGGTGTCTGACTCACGCAGGACTGTTATCCTTGACGCCTTTATATGGCGGTTACCCTGTCCCGGTCATGAAGTCACCTTCCGATAGCATCTCCAGCACCAGCCAGCTCCGTACCAAGGACTATATCTACCTTGGCCTGCTGCGCTTTTTCAGCTCCCTTCCCCTGGGCTTTCTTCAGGCACTGGGAGGCGCGCTGGGCTGGCTGGCAGCACAGGCACCACAAAGCCGGGCGGCACGGGTGATCCGGCGCAATCTGGAACTCGCCTATCCCGGTCACGACGCGCACTGGTATGCGGAGATGGTCCGGAAAAACCTCATTCATACCGGCAAGGTCATGATGGAGTTTGCCAAATCATGGGGGATGCCTCCCGAGTACAGCCTGCAGCACATCCGTCGCGTCCATAACGAACACCTGTTTCACGATGCCATCGCCGAGGGACACGGCACTATTGCCATTGTTCCGCACTTTGGCAGCTGGGAGGTCATGAATGCATGGCTCAGCCTGCATGTTGCCCCCGTCATCATGTACAAGCCTGGCAAGGATCCCGGTGTTGATCACTTTGTCCTGCAAGCCCGTGGCCGCCTCAAGGCAACCATGGTGTCGACGGATGAGAGTGGCGTAAAAGCCGTGTTCAAGGCATTGAAGCGCAACGGTTTTACTGCCGTGCTGCCGGATCACGTCCCGGAAACCAGTGGTGGCATCATGGCGCCCTTCTTTGGCATCAATACCCTGACCGGCACCATGGTCCCAAAGCTCATCGGGCGGACGGGGGCCCGCGCGGTGATGATGTACTGCATGCGCGTCGATAACGGTTTCGAGATCTACTTCGAGGCTCCCGATCCTGATATCTATAATGACGATCTGGCCATGGCCACGGCAGCGATGAACCGCTCGGTTGAAAGCGTCATTTCGGTTGACCCCGTGCAGTACCAGTGGAGCTACAAACGCTTCAAGCGCAATGAAAGCCTGCCCGACCCGTACAGTAGACAGGCAAAAAACCAGACCTGACAGGAGACAAGGATGGCTCGACAGTTACTGATTGTGGCCCATGCCCCCTCCCCCAATACACGCCTGCTGGCAGAGGCACTGCTTAAGGGTGCCCGGCACCCCGACATCCAGGGCATCAATGTCGTCTGGAAGCCACCACTGGAAGCCGGGCCTGATGATGTACTGGCAGCAGATGCCATCATTCTTGGCACAACCGAAAACCTTGGCTACATGAGCGGCGCCCTCAAGGATTTTTTTGACCGCAGTTACTACCCTGTACTGGAAAAAAAGCAGGGCCTGCCATGCGCCATCCTCATCCGGGCCGGGCACGATGGCACCGGCACGCGCCGGGCCCTGGAAAGCATCCTGACGGGACTGCGCTGGAAACTGGTGCAGGAACCCGTTGTCTGCCGGGGGGACTGGCAGGACGACTTCCTGCGGCAGGCAGAGGAGCTTGGCATGACAATGGCAGCCGGTCTGGAGGCCGGGATTCTTTAGCCAGTACTGATCTGGCACAGCTGCCTGTCCCCGATATTCCCGCTACTATCAATTCAAATAACTCAGAAAGCATCTGGCATAAAACAAGGACAGCACATGACTCGCCACTTCAGCCGTATTGATGATTGCCTGGATGATGTAATCACCCGCATGGGCCCACGCCTGGTACTGGGTATTCCGCTGGGGATAGGAAAACCCAATCCGCTGGTGAACGCCCTGTATGCACGGGCCAAAGCCAATCCCGGACTCAAGCTGAGAATCCTGACGGCCCTGTCACTGGAAAAACCCAAAGCCAGCAGTGACATGGAGTCCCGCTTTCTCGACCCGTTTGTTGCCCGTGTTTTCGGCAACTACCCCGATCTCGATTATGTGCAGGACAGACACAAGGGCCAACTGCCATCCAATGTCGATGTGATCGAGTTTTTCCTGAAGTCTGGTGACTACCTGCGCAATGACTATGCGCAACAGAACTACATGAACAGCAACTACACCCATGCTGCCCGCGACATGCTGATCCAGGGCGTCAATGTGCTGGCACAAGCCGTTGCGGTTCGCGAACGGGGTGGACGAACCGAATACTCGCTGAGCTGCAATCCGGATGTCACGCTGGATGCACTCGACCTGCTCAAGGCGAAAGGACAAAAAGCCTACGTCATTCTGGTGGTCAATCACGAGCTTCCGTTCATGGAGGGTGGCGCCATCATTGATGAAGGCATAGCCGATGCAATCGTCACTGACCCGGCTTGTACCCACACCGTTTTTTCTGCACCAAACATGAAGGTCACCCAGGCTGACTATGCGATTGGCATGTATGTCAGCACCCTGGTCAAGGATGGCGGCACCCTGCAGATCGGCATTGGCTCGCTGGGCGATGCCATTGCTCACGCGCTCATTCTGCGTGACCGCCACAACGATGCCTACGCAACGGCCTGTCGCAAGATGGGTGCACCCGAAGACAACCTCGCCCCGTTCAAGCAGGGGCTTTATGGCTGCTCCGAGATGTTCGTGAACGGCTTTATGGCCCTGATTGATGCAGGCATCCTGCGCCGCGAGGTATTTGACGACGCGCGCCTGCAACAGTTGCTCAATGCAGGAAAACTTTCCTCCACCATTGATGAAAACACTCTTCCTGCCCTGCTTGAGGCTCGGGTAATCAACGAAACGCTAAACACCGATGATGTTAAATTTCTCAAGAAATTCGGCATCTTCAAGGAAGAAGTTACCCTTCACGGTAATCACCTGCTGATTGACGGGCAGCAGATTGGTAACACCCTGAACTCAGCACAAGTATATGCCGCCATCAAGCAACACTGCCTCGGCACCAGGCTCAAAGGTGGCGTATTCATGCATGGCGGGTTCTTCCTTGGCCCCCGCGACTTTTATGAAAAACTGCACAAGCTGACACCGGAACGCCGCGCCGGCATCAACATGACCCGCATCAGTTACATCAATCAGCTGTATGGACACGAGTCACTGGCCGCCGCGCAGCGCAAGGACACCAGCTTTGTAAACACCTGCATGATGGTCACCCTGCTGGGCGCAGCGGTATCCGATGGCCTTGATTCCGGCAAACTGGTCAGCGGGATCGGTGGCCAGTACAACTTTGTCGCCCAGGCACATGCGCTGCCAGATGCCCGCTCGATCCTCATGTTGCGCGCTACGCGACAAGCCAATGGTGAAACCGCATCGAACATTGTCTGGAATTACGCCCACAATACGATTCCACGGCATCTTCGCGACATCGTGGTCACCGAATATGGCATCGCTGATCTGCGCGGCCAGACAGACAGTGAAATCATCAAACGCCTGCTGGCCATCTGTGACTCCAGATTCCAGCCGGAGCTCCTTGCCCAGGCGAGGGCTGCCGGCAAAATAGAGCCCGCCTACGATATTCCCGAGTCGCTCCAGCATAATCTTCCCGAGACCATGAAAGACCGTCTGGCATCCCTGAACAAAGAGAACCTGCTCCCGGACTTTCCCTTTGGCTCTGACTTTACGCCAGAAGAGCTCGCCATTATCCGCATTCTCCAGCGCATGAAGGAAAGTGCCGAGCATCCCTTGCAACTGGTGAAAGCATTGGTCACCAGCATGACGGAAGACAAGGACGTCCCTGCCGCCTGGCTTGAACGCCTGCAGCTGGATCACCCGGAGTCCCTGAAGGAAAAAGTGTTGCGACAGCTGTTTATCGGAAATGTGTAATTTACAGGGATGAAATCCGGATACATGCTTCTGGAAACTTTACCGACAGGACGGATTGTGTGAGCGACCACCACTTCCCCACCGGCATCCCGGTGGGAATCAGCCAGTGCCTGATGGGCGAGTCCGTGCGCTACGACGGTAGTCACAAGCACTCCAAGTACTGCACACAAACCCTCTCGTCCTGGTTTGAGTTTGTGCCCGTATGCCCGGAAATGGGTATTGGCATGGGCTCGCCACGTGAGGCCATCCACCTGAGGGGCAGTCTTGAGCATGACGAGATTCGCGCCGTGGGCAATCGCACCGCCAGCCTGGATGTCACGGACAAGCTGATTGCCTACGGCATTAACAAAGGCAAGGAACTGACACAGCTGTGCGGCTACATCCTGATGGGCCGAAGCCCGAGTTGCGGAATGGAGCGCATCAAGGTCTACCATGAAAACGGCAATCCGCTTGGCAAGACCAGCGCAGGTCTTTATGCCCGCGAATTCATGCGGCAACAGCCTCTTTTACCGGTAGAAGAAGAAGGCCGCATGCAGGATGCGCGACTGCGTGAAAACTTTGTGGCGCGTGTATTTGCCTACAAGCGCTGGCGCGACCTTCTGGATAGCGGGTTGTCGCTGGCAACGCTGCAGGAGTTCCATGCCCGGCACAAAT
This sequence comes from Moraxellaceae bacterium, assembly GCA_049655345.1. GTDB lineage: Bacteria > Pseudomonadota > Gammaproteobacteria > Pseudomonadales > Moraxellaceae > UBA2031. The sequence goes on along the minus strand of JBASJP010000023.1, from coordinate 1,925 downwards.
ACCTGTTGCTGTCGCATCATCAACCCGCCTATCGCTATCTGGGCCGGGTGGTGGCGCATGCCCATCAGCGCCCATTGGATGATGTGCAGGAAGAGTACGGCCGCATTTTCATGGAAACCCTGAAAAAGGTCGCCACCAACAACAATCATGCCAACGTCCTGCAACACCTCATGGGCTATGTAAAACATGAGCTGGACAGCAACAGCAAGCAGGAACTGGTTCGCCTGATTGAATCGTATCGTCAGGGGCAGGTTCCACTGATTGCGCCATTTACCCTGCTGCGCCACCACCTGAAGCGCCATCCGAATGCTTACATCGAGAAGCAGGTTTACATGGAGCCACACCCACCCGAACTGATGCTGAGAAACTTTATCTGACGCCGGTTTCAAATCTTTACGTCACTGACCGGGGCAGACTCACATCCTGCTCTGGTAAGATGCCGCGATCCTCTTGAGACCCCCATCCTCATGGAACTGATTGATTTCATCCTGCATGTCGACCGGCACCTGACCGAATTCGTGGCGGCAAACGGCATCTGGGTATACGCCCTGCTTTTCCTGATTGTCTTTGTGGAAACCGGCTTTGTGGTCATGCCGCTGCTGCCTGGCGACAGCCTGCTGTTTGCAGCCGGCGCCATTGCGGCCACCGGCGCCATGGACCCTGCCGTGCTCTGCCTGTTGCTGTTCGTGGCAGCGGCGCTGGGCGATACCGTCAATTACCACATCGGCCATTACATCGGCCCAAAGGTCTTTGAGCACGAAAACCGCTTCATCAAGCGTGAATACCTGCTGCAGACACGTGCTTTTTTTGAGCGGCATGGCGGCAAGACCATCATCATTGCCCGCTTCATGCCCATCATTCGTACCTTTGCCCCCTTTGTGGCTGGTGTCGGTGCCATGCAGTACCGGCGCTTTCTGCTCTTCAATCTGGTGGGGGCGGCATTGTGGGTGGTGTCATTCGTGGTACTGGGCTATTACTTTGGCAACCTGCCCGTAGTGAAGGAAAATTTCACCCTGGTGATATTTGCCATTATTGGCATCAGCGTCATGCCTGGCGTCATTGCCTGGGCCAGACACAAGCTTGATGCACGCTCACAGGGCTGACTGTTCCCCTGTCTGCGCCCCGGGCGGGCTGTAGGAAACTGAGAGCACATAAAATACACCCCGCCCAACAGGACGCTCGACCACCACCTCATCATCCACGGTCTTTTTCAGCATGGCCCTGGCCATCGGGGCATCAATACTGATCCAGTGTTTCGCCGTGTCGATTTCGTCGGGGCCAACAATTCGAAACGACAGGCTTTCACCAGTATCCGCATCCTCGACCTCAACCCAGGCACCAAAAAATATGCGCGAAGGGTCGGTTGGCTTCTGATCCACCATCTTGAGCACTTCCAGACGCTTGGTCAGAAAGCGCACCCGACGATCAATCTCTCGCAACAGTTTCTTGCCATAGATGTATTCCGCGTTCTCGGAACGGTCACCCATGGCGGCGGCCTCGGAAACGGCTCGCGTCACCTCCGGGCGACGAACACGCCAGAGAAAATCGAGCTCATCCGTCAGCACCTTGTGGCCTTCCGGGGTGATCAGCGCGGTACGGGGAGTATTGGCTGGAGGGCGATAGCGGGACATGCGTTATCTTCTGACCGGACGTTTTTGCAGCTTGCGCTGCAGGGTACGGCGATGCATGCCCAGAGCACGTGCAGTTTCAGAAATATTACCCTGATTTTCGGTCAGTACACGCTGGATATGCTCCCACTCCAGCCGGTCCACGGACATGGGCTGTGCATCAAGCACATCTTCTGCATCGACATGAGCATGCCCCTCCAGCGCCGCCAGGATTTCATCCGTGTCGGCAGGCTTGCTGAGGTAGTTGACCGCACCGAGCTTCACGGCTTCCACGGCGGTGGCAATACTGGCGTACCC
>JBASJP010000022.1:0-5750 GCA_049655345.1 Moraxellaceae bacterium | reverse complement strand
TGCCGACGGGCAACTGCAGAAGCCAGCCACGAAGCGCCTCGCGCTTCAGTTCATGGCGCTGGATCACCCTGCCCCGGCCATCCATGACGCAGACCGAAAACACCTGCTTTGCGAGATCGATACCGACTGTTATAGACTCCATGAATGACTTCCCCTTCTCGTTTGATTGAACTTCGTAAACTCAATCATGGCACTCAGATGCCGACGCGGCTCGCCGCTTGAGAAGGGGAAGTCTCTTTATACTCGCTCAAGGCCATTCGCTTGCGCTCACTGGACAGCCCCAATCGGCGCATGCTTCGCATTATATGCGCCGCTTGTGCCTGCCCCTTAGCTCGGCGTTATAGTGTGTGGATAAACCAGTAGGGTTCTACCCCGATGCGGCTTGCCGACAACTATGCAGAAGTCCGTCACACCATGACCGAGATATCAGACCGCTTTTCCGGCACATGGCCGGAAAAGATCCATGATGAATCAATCGCGCACCAGTGATTGATTCTGTTAACGGCCCATCAGTGCCTCCAGTATGTTTTCCGCTTCGGCATGGCTCATGTATTTCGGAACGGCATATATGCCATGGGCTTCGGTAAATGCAGCATTTGCCATAGCCTGAAAGTCCTTGCGATTTATGCCTGGAACACGCGTATCAATATCCAACTCAACAAGAAGCGCCTTGACGTGTGCTATGAGCGCGTCAGCCGCCTTTGCATCACTGCCGGCGGCATCAATCAGGCCAGTCAGCCGAGCCAAAGTTGCCAGGCGCCGGCTTGATGCCTGGCGGTTAAACTCCAGAATATGTGGCATCACAATCGCGTTGGCGCGGCCATGGGGTACGCCATAATAGGCGCCAAGCTGGTGCGCAATGGCATGAACATAGCCAAGGCCCGCCTGATTCAGCGCAAGCCCTGCATAATGCGAGGCAAGTGCCATGGCTTCGCGCGCATCCAGATTTTTGCCATCACGCCACGCGAGCGGCAGATTTTCAAATATCAGACGAACTGCCGCACCAGCGTAATAGTCACTTTCTTCCGAGGCAAAATCGCTGACCCATGCCTCCAGGGCATGTGTTAGGGCATCAAGACCGGTATCGGCCGTCACGGAACGAGGCATGCCCTGCATGATCTTCGGGTCCAGCGCGGCAGCAATCGGCACCAGCTTGGGGTCGATGACAATGCCTTTCTGGTGAGACTGATTGTCAGAAAGCACTGCGCCGATACTGACTTCCGATCCGGTTCCTGCGGTGGTTGGTATAACAAACAAGGGTAATGAGCGCTTGTCACCTTTGAATATGCCAATCAATTCTTGTGAAGATTTTTTGTTGGTGGCAGCCAGGGCGATGACCTTGGCAGCATCAATCGACGATCCGCCGCCCACTGCCAGCACGCTGTCGCAACGAAACGATTTCAATACCGAAAGCCCGTCCTCAACAACACTGACGGTAGGATCAGGTGTAACACCGGAAAACACGGAAGTTTTGATGCCGAATTTTTGCAGCTCCATCTCCAGTGGCTTGATTAACCCCAACCCATACAGGACTTGATCAGTAACAATCAGCACGTGTTTGACACCAATATGGGAGATGGTTGCACAAAGCTTGAGTGCCGAGTCGGGGCCGACAAGGACAACGGGACGAGGGGCAGGCACAACGCGGATGACGAGTTTAAGAGCAGCAAGCTGCGCCTTTGCCTTCAGGATGGTAGTAAGCTTTGCCATGATTGAGCAGTCCGTTTTTTATGGGGGCTTAAGCATCCGCTACCGGGGATTTGATGGTTCCCCAATGCAACGGAAAGATTGTCCGACATAAATTAATGCAATTATCTATTCCTTAAAATAATTGGTCAAGCGGCCAAATGTATCTTAAGGAGAACCCTGCTCCCCCAAAAATCGTTGACTAGGGGCTACGGTAATCAGCAGACGGCGCCCGTATTGTGTGTGCACCTGATGTCGTGTTGGTACATGCACTGCTTTCAAACGTGTCTGTGCGAATCGGCCATCTGCCTGTGGCAGGGCCCGCCGCCACTCTTCCTGGTCGTATTGCTCATCCTCTTTTTTCCCGAGTGCGGACATGCGCTCGGGCCATTTCCTATCCAGCTCCGCCATGGATAGGAAACTAGCGCTGACTCAGAAACTCCCTCCGTAACGCCCGTATATTTTCGGCCTGTCAACAGAGGCTTCACCTGAAACTGGCCGTAGTTGCAGGCAGGAATGAATCTGCGTGCAAGCATGGTCATTTCAGGCCCGATGCTTATGAGGGCCTTATTGTGCTTTCTGTTTATTAAACGTTCGTTTAATATCTGGTTTTTCTGCTCGGCAAGTTTCAGGAGTGACCATGTTCACTGACCGCAAGCTGATCAAGTCTGGAGGTGGCTGATGACCGTGCGCCGCCCACCCGATGCCACCGCTGAGCGCATGCTTGCACTGGCCATTCCCTTGTTTGCCCGCTCAGGTTTCGACGGGGTCTCTATGCGGGAAGTGGCGACTGCCGCTGGCGTAACGCCAGCGGCACTTTATTACCACTTCAGCGACAAAGAGGATCTCTATCTGGCGCTGGTCGGCCATGCCTTCAACAGTGGCATGCGCGACGTACTGGGTGAGATCAGCCTGTCCGTGGATCCCTGGGTCAGGCTGGAGGTATTCGTCACCCGGTTTATCCATTTGCTGGCCCATGAGCAAGATTTGCAGCGCCTGATGCAATGGGTCTTGCTGGACACCGATCAGGCCAGGTCGCAGAAACTGGCGGACGGGGTATTCAAGCCCGTCTACCAGATGGTCTCCGGCCTGCTGCAAGATATCTGTCAGCTTGATGATGCCCATCCCTTGCTGGGGTCCGTCTTCGGGCTCCTGGTCTTTCCGTTTGAAAGTGCGCAGGTAACGCGCTTCATGCCCGGCTTTCAGTCACCACACGCCAATCCCCAATTGGTCGCCGATCACGTCATGAGCCTGCTCAGGTACGGTTTGCTCGCGCCCGCCCGGACTACAACACCATGAACAATCATTCGCATTTTCCCTTTTTTACAGGGCTTTTCGCCGCTTTGCTGCTAACAGGCTGTGGACAAGCGCCTGAGGCAACGCAGCCATTACCGAAGGAATGGAAGCTACCCGTGCTTGTGGTGACGGCGGGCGCACCGCTGGAGTGCACCAGTGTCGGGTCGGTGGTGTCTGACCAGCGCATTGAGGTGGCCTCGCGCCTGTCCGGTTATGTGCGCGAGATGCGGGTGCAGGAGGGGGATGCCGTGCGTGCCGGTCAGGTGCTGGCACAGATAGAGGCCGCCGATGTGAATAGTGGCATTGCCCAGGCCCAGGCCCAGGTAACATCGGCCGATGCGGCCTACAAGAATGCACAAATCGATCTTGAGCGCTACCAGACGCTGTACGAGAAGGGCAATGTCTCTGACAGCGAGATGCGCAAGGTGCGTTTGCGCAACGATGACTTGCTGGAGACACTGAATCAGGCGCGTGCCGCGCTGGCGTCGGCCAAGGCGCAGCGGGATTACGCGGAAATCCGTAGCCCCATCGACGGCATTGTCGTGACACGCCTGAGCCATGCCGGTGATCTGGCGGTGCCGGGTGGCACCCTGCTGACGCTGGAGTCCGGCCAGAATCTGGTGTTCGAGACCTTTGTCACGGAGCAGCAGATTGCCCATATTGCCCCCGGCAAGCCAGCCACCGTCAGGATTGATGGTCTGGACGCGCCGCTCAAGAGCAAGGTGCTTCGGGTCATCCAGTCGGCAGATCCGGTCACCCGCAGTTACCCGGTGCGGATTGCGCTGCCCGGTGCCAGTGGTCTGATGCCCGGCATGTTTGGCCGCGTGGAGTTTGTGCTCGGGACGTCGCCAGTGCCGGTGATACCGTTTCATACGCTGGTGGAACGGGGCGGATTGCGGGGCGTGTTTGTCGTGGGCGGCAAGGGTCTGGCGACATTCCGCTGGCTTCGTCTGGGACGGGAGTGGCCGGATCGTGTGGAGGTCACGGCTGGCCTGAGTGCCGGAGAGCGTATCGTGGCACAGGCCGAGCCGGCGCTGCGTGAGGGCGATCGTATTGTGGCTCTGGCGGATCGCACGCCATGAGTCAGCACCATCAACGGCCGGGCAAGCCGCTTGCCGAAAAATCCAGCATCGCCTCCATGCTGGCGGATGCCTTTGTCACCTCGCGCCTCACGGTAGCGTTCATTCTGGCCTGTATCCTGATCGGCAGCTGGGCCTTGCTGTTTACGCCACGGCAGGATAATCCGCGCATCGTTGTGCCCGCCGCCAGCATTACGGTGGACTTGCCCGGTGCAACGCCAGCGGAGGTCGAGGCGCTGGTGATTCGTCCGCTGGAGGCGGTCATCAAGCAGGTCCCCGGTGTTGATGACGTTTTTTCCACGGCGCTGAACTCCAGGGCCATGGTTTCGGTGGTATTCAAGGCTGAGGAAAATCCGGAAACGGCACTGGTGCGCCTGTATGACCGTGTCGGCAGCCGGCATGATCTCTTGCCACCCGATGCCTCCGCCCCGGTAATCCGCAGTTCCAGTGTGGATGATGTGCCCATCGTCACGCTTACGCTGACCTCGGACCGCTACGATGACTATGCGCTAAAAAGACTGGCCGACCGCATGGCCGATGGGCTGCGCGGTCTTGACGATGTCGGCGCGATTGAGGTGCGTGGCGGTCGTGACCGCGAAATCCGTGTGGAGCTTGACCCGGATCGCATGCAGGCCTTTGGCATCACGCTGGACGTGGTACGGGCGATGCTGGCGGCCGGCAATGTCACGGTTCCCCTAGGGGATGTGATGCGTCATGGCGTCCGCAATGAAATCGTTCTCGACGGTTTTCTGGAGGGCGCTGAGGGCGTGCGGCATCTGGTGGTGGGGACTCATGCAGGGCGCTCTGTCCATCTGGGCGATGTAGCCACCATCGTCGACGGTCCGCCAGATGAGCGTAACCAACTTTCGCGGCTGGCCTTCGGGCCGGCCGATTCACGCTTTGGCCAGTCAAAAGATGCCGAGATGCCGGCGGTAACGGTGGCCATTGCGAAGCAGGCGAATGCCAATGCGGTGGTCGTTGCCCGGGATGTACTTGCGCGCGCCGAGGACATGCGGGCGGCCTTTGTGCCGGAGGGCGTTACCATCGTCACGACGCGTGATGATGGCGAGTTCGCCAATGACACCATCAAAGGGCTGATCGAGCATCTGCTCATTGCCATTCTGGCCGTATTCTTTGTGGTGACGGCGTTTCTCGGTGTCCGCCAGGCCTTGATCGTCGGGCTGGCGATTCCCCTGGTATTGGCCCTTACCCTAGGCATGGTGTGGCTGGCCGGCTATAGCATCAACCGGGTCACGCTGTTCGGCCTGATCCTGGCGCTGGGCTTGCTGGTGGACGATGCCATCGTGGTTATTGAAAACATCCACCGCAACTATGATCTGCCTGGAGTGCACGATAAGCGTGCCGCAACAGTGCTGGCTACACGCGAAATCGGCAACCCAACCAATCTGGCCACGCTGGCAGTGATGCTGGTCTTTGCGTCACTGATGTCGGTTCCAGGTATGCACGGCCAGTATTTCTTCCCGATTGCCTTCACGGTACCCGTGGCCATGGCGTCGTCCCTGCTGGTGGCCTACACGGTGGTGCCTTGGGCGGCGCTGCGGTGGTTGCCACTGGGCCATGCCGCGACTTCCGGGCATGGAGATGACACCACGCATCATGGCGATGGGCCAACGGCTCTGGGGCGTCGCTTTCGCCAGATAGTGGCGCCGCTGATTGACCACTCCCACC